>NZ_JAOTIK010000001.1:3120000-3300000 GCF_030116705.1 Streptomyces sp. ML-6 | reverse complement strand
GGCTTAGAAGCAGCCATCCTTGAAAGAGTGCGTAATAGCTCACTGGTCAAGTGATTCCGCGCCGACAATGTAGCGGGGCTCAAGCGTACCGCCGAAGTCGTGTCATTCCGGCATGAAGCCCCAACGGGCGCCGGGATGGGTAGGGGAGCGTCGTGTGCCGGGTGAAGCAGCACCGGAAGGTAGTTGTGGACGGTTCACGAGTGAGAATGCAGGCATGAGTAGCGATACACACGTGAGAAACGTGTGCGCCGATTGACTAAGGGTTCCTGGGTCAAGCTGATCTGCCCAGGGTAAGTCGGGACCTAAGGCGAGGCCGACAGGCGTAGTCGATGGACAACCGGTTGATATTCCGGTACCCGCTTTGAAACGCCCAGTACTGAATCAGGCGATGCTAAGTCCGTGAAGCCGGCCCGATCTCTTCGGAGTTGAGGGTAGTGGTGGAGCCGACGAACCAGACTTGTAGTAGGTAAGCGATGGGGTGACGCAGGAAGGTAGTCCAGCCCGGGCGGTGGTTGTCCCGGGGTAAGGGTGTAGGACGCACGGTAGGCAAATCCGTCGTGCACACAGTCTGAGACCTGATGCCGAGCCGATTGTGGTGAAGTGGATGATCCTATGCTGTCGAGAAAAGCCTCTAGCGAGTTTCATGGCGGCCCGTACCCTAAACCGACTCAGGTGGTCAGGTAGAGAATACCGAGGCGTTCGGGTGAACTATGGTTAAGGAACTCGGCAAAATGCCCCCGTAACTTCGGGAGAAGGGGGGCCACGCCCGGTGACCGGACTTGCTCCGTGAGCTGGGGGTGGCCGCAGAGACCAGCGAGAAGCGACTGTTTACTAAAAACACAGGTCCGTGCGAAGCCGTAAGGCGATGTATACGGACTGACGCCTGCCCGGTGCTGGAACGTTAAGGGGACCGGTTAGCCGACTTTCGGGTCGGCGAAGCTGAGAACTAAGCGCCAGTAAACGGCGGTGGTAACTATAACCATCCTAAGGTAGCGAAATTCCTTGTCGGGTAAGTTCCGACCTGCACGAATGGCGTAACGACTTCTCGACTGTCTCAACCATAGGCCCGGTGAAATTGCACTACGAGTAAAGATGCTCGTTTCGCGCAGCAGGACGGAAAGACCCCGGGACCTTTACTACAGTTTGATATTGGTGTTCGGTTCGGCTTGTGTAGGATAGGTGGGAGACTGTGAAGCGGCCACGCCAGTGGTTGTGGAGTCGTCGTTGAAATACCACTCTGGTCGTGCTGGATGTCTAACCTGGGTCCGTGATCCGGATCAGGGACAGTGTCTGATGGGTAGTTTAACTGGGGCGGTTGCCTCCTAAAGGGTAACGGAGGCGCCCAAAGGTTCCCTCAGCCTGGTTGGCAATCAGGTGTTGAGTGTAAGTGCACAAGGGAGCTTGACTGTGAGACCGACGGGTCGAGCAGGGACGAAAGTCGGGACTAGTGATCCGGCAGTGGCTTGTGGAAGCGCTGTCGCTCAACGGATAAAAGGTACCCCGGGGATAACAGGCTGATCTTCCCCAAGAGTCCATATCGACGGGATGGTTTGGCACCTCGATGTCGGCTCGTCGCATCCTGGGGCTGGAGTCGGTCCCAAGGGTTGGGCTGTTCGCCCATTAAAGCGGTACGCGAGCTGGGTTTAGAACGTCGTGAGACAGTTCGGTCCCTATCCGCTGTGCGCGTAGGAATATTGAGAAGGGCTGTCCCTAGTACGAGAGGACCGGGACGGACGAACCTCTGGTGTGCCAGTTGTCCTGCCAAGGGCATGGCTGGTTGGCTACGTTCGGGAGGGATAACCGCTGAAAGCATCTAAGCGGGAAGCCTGCTTCGAGATGAGTATTCCCACCAACTTGATTGGTTAAGGCTCCCAGCAGACGACTGGGTTGATAGGCCAGATGTGGAAGCCCGGTGACGGGTGGAGCTGACTGGTACTAATAGGCCGAGGGCTTGTCCTCAGTTGCTCGCGTCCACTGTGTTGTTCTGGAATAACGAACGGCTGTGTTGTTGCCGGTGGTTCAGTAATTCCATAGTGTTTCGGTGGTCATTGCGTTAGGGAAACGCCCGGTTACATTCCGAACCCGGAAGCTAAGCCTTTCAGCGCCGATGGTACTGCAGGGGGGACCCTGTGGGAGAGTAGGACGCCGCCGAACAGTTTTTCCGGGAAAGCCCCGTGCCGCCAGGCACGGGGCTTTTCTGCGTTTCGGCGTCTAGTCTCGGACCATGCGCTACGAACTGGTCATCTTCGACAACGACGGTGTGCTCGTGGACAGCGAGCCGATCTCCAACACCATCCTGGCCGAGTACCTCACGGAACTCGGCCACTCCACTTCGTACCAGGAGAGCCTTCGCGACTACATGGGGGCGGCCGTGCGCCGGGTGCACGACCTCGTCGAGGAACGGACCGGGGAGAAACTGCCCGCGGACTTCGACACGACGCTCCACTCGCGGCTCTTCGCCGCGTTCCAGGAGGAGTTGGAACCGGTGCCGGGCGTCGAGGACGTGCTGGCAAAGTTCGTCGCCGACGGGATCTCGTACTGTGTCGCATCCTCCAGCAGCCACGAGCGGATCAGGGTCGGACACCGGAAGACCGGGCTCGACCAGTGGTTCGAGGAGGAGTGGATCTTCAGCGCGGAGGACGTACGGCAGGGCAAGCCGGCCCCCGACCTGTTCCTGTACGCCGCCGAGCGGATGGGGGTCCGCCCCGACCGGTGCGTCGTCATCGAGGACAGCCCGCTCGGAGTGGAGGCCGCCAGGGCCGCGGGCATGGACGTGTACGGGTTCACGTCGATGATGCCGGCGGACCGGCTCACCGGGGTAACCGGCCACTTCTCCGACATGGGCCAACTCCGGGAATTGCTCGCCTGATTCGTCTACCCACGGGTAAAGACTGGCCTTACGCTCGCGGCCATGACAGATGCTCGCTTGCGGCGCGGCCGGGCTTCCCTCACGTTGAGCTTCTTCGTGCAAGGGGTCGCCTTCGCCCTGCTGGTGACGCGGATTCCCGCCATCCAGGACCGGTACGGGATATCCGACGGGCTGCTGCCCGTGTTCCTCGCCGCGGTACCCATCCTGGCCGGGGTGGGCAGTGTGGTCACCGAGAAGCTGGTCGTGCGGGTACGGCCCGGGGTCGTGCTGAGGTGGGCGCAGCCCGTCGTGATGCTCGCGCTCCTCGGCACCGGTGCCGGTGACGCGCTGTGGCAAGTCGCCCTGGCACTGGGGGTGTTCGGGATCGCCGTCGGGGCGCTGGACGCCTCGATGAACATGATGGGGGTCGGTCTTCAGCGGGCGTACGGGCGCTCGATCATGCTGGGGTTCCACGCCGCGTACAGCCTCGGCGGGATCGCCGGGGCGTCCATGGCGTGGGCGGGGGCGCACTGGGACCTGTCGCTGCTGGTCTCGTACCTGCCGGCGGTGGTCGTGCTGTTGCCCGCCGCGCTCGTCGGGAGCCGGTGGTACACCGAGGGCGGGTCGGAGCAGGGCAAGGAGCCGGGCGCGGAACAGGAGCAGGGCAAGGGGGCGGGTGCGGTCTCCTTCAAGCTGCTGCTGCCGCTCTGCCTGGTGATGAGCTTCGCGTACATCGGGGACTCGACGGTCTCCAACTGGAGCGCCAAGTACCTGCAGGACGTGCTGGGCAGCTCGGAGCAGATGTCGACCGTTCCGTACAACGTCTACATGGTGACGACGCTGCTGGGGCGGTCCGTCGGGGACCTCGGGGTGCGGCGGTTCGGGGCGGTGGCCGTGGTGCGGGGCGGGAGCGTGCTGGCCGCGGCGGGCTTCGGCGTGGTGGCCGCGGCCGGCGGGACGTGGACCGGGATGCTCGGCTTCACCCTGCTGGGGCTCGGGCTGTGCGTGATCGTGCCGCAGACGTTCGCCGCCGCCGGGCGGCTGTTCCCCGGGGCGAGCGACACGGCGATCGCGCGGCTGAACGTCTTCAACTACGTGGGGTTCCTGGTGGGGTCGCCCCTGGTGGGGGCGCTCGGGGACGCGTGGAGCTACCGGGGCGCCATGCTCGTACCGATGGTGCTGGTGCTCGCGATGCTCGTGCACGCCAAGTCGTTCGGGGCGGAACCCGCCCGATACGGTGGCGGGCATGAGCGGCCGCGCACAGCTGATGTGGGATGACGCAGTAACGGGATACGACTTCGGGGAGAGCCACCCGATGGACCCCGTCAGGCTCGCCCTGACCATGGGGCTGGTCCGGGCCCTCGGGCTCGACGGCGCGGTGGACGTGGTGGCGGCCAAGGCCGCCGGGGACTCCACGCTGCGGCTGGTGCACCGCGAGGACTACGTGGCCGCGGTGCGGGCCGCGTCCGCGGACCCGGAGCGGGCCGACCAGCGCTACGGGCTGGGCACGGTGGACGATCCGGCGTTCGCCGGGATGCACGAGGTGTCGGCGCTGATCGCCGGGCAGTCGGTGGCGGCGGCCGAGGCGGTGTGGCGCGGGGAGACCGCGCACGCGGTGAACTTCACGGGCGGGCTGCACCACGCCATGCCGGGCGGTGCGGCAGGGTTCTGCATCTACAACGACGCGGCGCTCGCCATCGCGCGGATGCTGGAACTGGGCGCCGAGCGGATCGCGTACGTCGATGTGGACGTGCACCACGGCGACGGGGTGCAGGCGGCCTTCTGGGAGGACCCGCGGGTCCTGACCGTTTCGCTGCACGAACACCCGCGGACGCTGTTCCCGCAGACCGGCTGGCCGGAGGAGACCGGCTCCGGGGCGGGCGAGGGCAGTGCGGTCAACGTGGCGCTGCCGGCCGGTACCGGGGACGCGGGGTGGCTGCGGGCGTTCCACGCGGTGGTGCCGGAACTGCTGGCGGATTTCCGGCCGCAGGTGGTGGTGAGTCAGCACGGGGCCGATACGCACTTCGAGGACCCGCTCGCCCACCTCGCGGTGTCGCTGGACGCGCAGCGGGCGGTGATGGCGGCCTGTCACGACCTGGCCCACGAGTACGCGCAGGACGGGCGCTGGCTGGCGCTCGGCGGGGGCGGTTACGCGGTGGTCGACGTGGTGCCGCGGTCCTGGACGCATCTGGTGGGTATCGCCGCGCACACGCCGGTGGACCCGGAGACGGTGATCCCGTCGTCGTGGCGGGACGAGGTCTACGCCCGGACCCGGCAGTTGGGGCCGGGCCGGATGACGGACGGGCTCGTCCCCTCCTGGAAGTCGTGGGAGGAGGGGTACGACCCCGCGGACCGGCTGGACCAGGCGGTGCTGGCGACGCGGCGGGCGGCGTTCCCGTTGCGGGGGCTGCTGACCTGAGAAGGGGCGGGACCGCTTGGGGCGGGCCGGTCGTGGCGGGACCGGCCGTGGCGGGGCCGGTTCTGTCGCGTGGCGAGGAATGGTTACGCCAACTGTGGGGCGTGAGCGGACTTCCGGCCCTCCGTCCGGGTGATTGGGGGAGCATCGGTGGAGTGTTGAGCACCGGAGCGCTGCGTGCGCATCTGCTGGCGGCCCGGCTGGCCGGGCCCGTGGCCACCTCGCGGGAGAAGAGCCTGCGGAGCTATCGGCTCTTCGCGGCCCGGGATCCGCGGGTGACGCTCGGTCTCCATCCCCGTCGGGGATGGGAGGAGCACGAACTTCTTCGTCTGATGGCCGACAGGTGCGGGGTTTCGTCCGATCCCGGGCATGTGTCGGGTCCTGATGTGATCGATCCGGAGCGGACCCTGGCAGGTCTGGACGCCTTCGCGGAGCGGCTCGCGCATGCGGCGGTCCGGCGGGCGCCGGTGCTGTTCGGGACCGGTCATCCGCACCGGCTGCTCGGTTTCTACGCAGCGCTGGCAGACGCCATGTCGGCGGCCGGATGTCCCGTACTCACTCCCGCGCAGGGGCGATGTATCGACATAACGACCCGGTTCGGCGTACGCACGTTCCGCCTCGACTACGTACGGGGAGTCGCGATGGTGCGTGAACCCGGCGCGCGGCTCCCCGGTGGTGACACCGGCGCACACACGCATTCGCCGCTGCCGGTCAGGGTGGTCCTGGACGTGGCGGCGGAGGGGCGCGGGCCGTTGCCGGAGCTGGTGGTCGGGGACCACGGCTGGGTCTGCGGGGCAGGTCAGCTGGGCATCGAGGCGATCGGGCTGGCGGACACGGACGATCCCGCGCTGTTCGTCGGGGAGGCCGAGGGGCGGGTCGCGGTGGCGGTGCCGGTCGACGACGCCGTCCGCTCGGCCTACTACCGGCCGCTCACGCGCTATGTACTCAATCGGGCGTGTCTGTCACAGTAGGCGGCCGATCGGCTCTCCTCTTCCCCACTCGCATCACCCGCCCCTAATCTGGGGAGTGAGCGCACAACGACGAAGAGTCACCGGAGGGGAAGCCGGTGCGCGTCTCGTGCGGAAGGTACAGGTGGGTCATGGCTGCTGGCAGCGAGAGGCCTCTCAACGAGGTCAAGTTTCTGACCGTGGCGGAAGTCGCCTCGGTCATGAGAGTGTCGAAGATGACCGTGTACCGCTTGGTGCACAGCGGTCATCTGCCGGCAATTCGGGTGGGCAGGTCCTTCCGGGTGCCGGAGCAAGCGGTTCACGAGTATCTCCGCGAGTCCTTCGTGGGGGTGGAGTCCGCCTGAGGTTCACCTCGGATTACGCCCCTCACGCGCTGGCGGGTAGGCTAGGCCGACGTAGGTCGTGTGGGCCCAGACGCCCCGCACCAGTGAAGAAGAAGTGAGCGAGGGTAGTCGTGGGCTCTGTTATCAAGAAGCGGCGCAAGCGGATGGCCAAGAAGAAGCACCGCAAGCTGCTCAAGCGCACGCGCGTTCAGCGTCGCAACAAGAAGTAAGCGAACGCGGTTCGTGATTCCGCAGCCCTCCCGCCAACCCGGCGGGAGGGCTGCGGTGCGTCGTGGACGGCTGCATTCGGACCAAGAAGCGGGGCAGGAGCCGAAGAAGGCAGCCGTGCGGTCATCATGGGGCGACCACCACCCGCTACGGTGACGGCCAGGGAAACCTTCGGACGGAAGGCGCTGATCTTGGGGAAGGTCGTGCTGGTCACAGGAGCCGCCCGGCAGCTGGGGGGCCGCTTCGTGCGGCGCATCCAGCGTGATCCGGAAGTGGACCGGGTGATCGCCGTCGACGCGGTCGAGCCGGGACATCCGCTGGGCGACGCCGTTTTCGTGCCGGCGGACATCCGCCAGCCCGCGATCGCCAGGGTCCTCGCCGAGCACGCCGTCGACACGGTGGTGCATCTGGACGTCTCGGCGAAGGCGGTCGGCACGGGCGGCCGGACGGCGGTCAAGGAGACCAACGTCATCGGCACCATGCAGCTGCTCGGGGCCTGCCAGAAGTCGCCGAGCGTGCGGCGGCTGGTGGTCAAGTCGAGTACGAACGTGTACGGCTCGGCGCCCCGCGACCCGGCGGTCTTCACCGAGACGACCCCGCCCAAGTCCCTGCCCAGCGGGGGCTTCGCCAAGGACGTGGTGGAGGTCGAGGGGTACGTGCGCGGGTTCGCGCGCCGCCGGCCGGACGTCGCCGTGTGCGTGCTCAGGTTCGCGAACATCCTGGGGCCGCAGGCGGACTCGCCGCTCGCGGACTACCTCGCGCTGCCCGTGCTGCCGACGGTGTTCGGGTACGACCCGAGGCTCCAGTTCGTGCACGAGGACGACGTCGTGGACGTCCTGGGCACCGCCTCGCGCGAGCCGGGGCGCGGGACGCTGAACAGCGGCACGTTCAACATCGCCGGGGACGGGGTGCTGTTGCTCTCGCAGTGTTCGCGGCGGCTGGGGCGGCCGACGATGCCGTTGCTGCTGCCCGCGGTCACCTGGGTGGGCCAGGCGCTGCGCAGGGTCGGCATGACGGACTTCTCGCCGGAGCAGATCCGGCTGCTCACCCACGGCCGGGTGGTCTCCACCGTCCAGATGCGCGAGACCCTCGGTTTCCATCCCCGCTTCAGCACCGCGGAGACGTTCGCGGAGTTCGCGCGCAGCCAGGGTCCGGGCCTGCTGCCGCCGGGGACGGTGGGCAGGGCGGTCGACGCGCTGGCCGCCGTGCCGTTCGCCGGGACGAACGGCGATGTCCCGGGGACCACCGGGGCCGGCGACACCGTGCCGGCCCCCAGCGCCAGGTAGAGGAGCGCACCGACGATGGCGGATGCCAAGGTCATTCCGTTCGACGACGACCGTTCGCGGGTGGGTGGTTCGTCGCGCGCCGCGCGGCGCCGGTCCTCGGCGGGCGTCGGCCGGGCCCAGGGGCCCGTGACGGCCCCCGCGGTGGGGACTGCGGCTGTGAGCGCCCTGCCGGGCCGGCAGGACGTCCCGCGGCCGCAGGAGGGGCCCGGGGCCGAGGGGTCCGGGGCCGAGGAGCCCGGGGCCGAGAGGCCCGGGCGGCCCGCGCCGGACGACGGGCGCGCCGGCTGGGAGCGGCGGCTCGCCGGCGGGCTCGCGTTCCTGCGGCGCCGGGTCACCGGCGAGTACGACGTCGACGAGTTCGGGTACGACGAGGAGCTGACCGACCAGGTCCTGATGTCGCTGCTGCGGCCGGTGTACGAGAAGTACTTCCGGGTCGAGGTGAAGGGCATCGAGAACATCCCGTCCGAGGGCGGGGCGCTCATCGTGTCCAACCACTCGGGGACGTTGCCGCTCGACGGGCTGATGCTCCAGGTCGCGGTGCACGACAACCATCCGGCGGACCGGCACCTGCGGCTGCTCGCCGCCGATCTCGTCTTCATGCTGCCGGTGGTGAACGAGCTGGCCCGCAAGGCCGGCCACACGCTGGCCTGTTCGGAGGACGCGGAGCGGCTGCTGCGGCGGGGCGAGGTCGTCGGGGTGATGCCGGAGGGGTTCAAGGGCATCGGGAAGCCCTTTGGGGAGCGGTACAAGCTCCAGCGGTTCGGGCGGGGCGGGTTCGTCTCGACGGCGCTGCGGGCGGGGGTGCCGATCGTGCCGTGCTCGATCGTGGGGGCGGAGGAGATCTACCCGATGATCGGCAACTCGAAGACGCTGGCGCGGCTGCTGGGCTTCCCGTACTTCCCGATCACGCCGACGTTCCCCTGGCTCGGGCCGCTCGGGGCGGTGCCGCTGCCGACGAAGTGGACGATCCAGTTCGGGGAGCCGATCTCCACGAGCGGGTATCCGCTGGAGGCGGCGGAGGACCCGATGCTGATGTTCAACCTGACGGACCAGGTGCGGGAGCAGATCCAGCACACGCTGTACAAGCTGCTGGTGCAGCGGCGCTCGGTGTTCTTCTGAGGGGAGCTTCCCCGGGTACGCGGGGTGCTTCCGCAGGAACCCGGGGGTGCTTCCCCAGGTACGCGGACGGCGTCGGCCGCCGGGCGGGTTCGGGCCGTCCGGCGGCCGACGGCACTTCTGGAACGGGACCTAGTCGTTCGCGTCCTCGCCGTTGATCCCCAGGCCGGGGAGCAGGCCGGGGAGGAGCGGGGGCAGGGTCACGTCCGAGGCGGGCGGGACGTCGGTCCGGCCGTCGGAGGACGGGTCGGCGCCCGGGGGCGGGGTGCCGAAGAGGCCGTCCGTGCCGCCGGAGATCAGGCCGTCGGAGGAGGCGCTGCCCGATCCGGACGGGTGGGGCGCGGTGCTGTCGTCCGTACGCTCCCGGGAGGCTTCCGGTGAGGAGGGGGCGGTGGAGGCGGCCGTGCGCGAGGGGCGCGTGCCGCGTTCGGTGGTGTCCGACCGCCGGGTGTCCTCGTCGCTGCCCGGGGTGCGGGGCAGCAGCGACTGCAGCGGTTCGATCTCTTCGTCCATGGCGTCGAAGACCGAGTTGACCTGGTCGCCGATGTCCGTGAGCTGTACGGGCAGCCGGTCGCGCAGGCTGCTCCAGCTCTCGCGGTGCGAGCGGGAGAAGGAGTCGAGGGCCTGGATCGGGCCGATGGCGCCGTCGCGCCGGTAGACCGAGCTGAGCAGGCGGTGGCCCTCGGTGGCGTCGTGCGTCATGCCGTTGAGCGTGCGCCTGATCTCGCCGAGCTGTTCGTGGTCCAGGTCGCCGGAGCGGGCGCGCTCCATCAGCCGGCGGGCCTCGTTGAGCCGGGTCGACGCCTGGTCGAGGTAGACCTTGCCGCGGTCGGTGTCGCCGCTGGTCATGCCGAGGTGGAGGTCTTCCATGCCGCGCTTGAGCCCGTACAGCGAGTCACCCGGGAGGGCGTCGGAACTGGCAGCGGCCACTCCGCCGAAGGCTCCCGCCGCCACACCGACGGTGAGTCCGCCTGCCGCGAGACCCTTCGTCCAGCGGGAACGGGGACGCAATTTCCGGAGCGGGGAGGCCCGGTGGGACCCCTTCGTGCGCTGTTCGGGCACCGTAGGGCCCGCGGACGCGCCGCCCTCGGTGAGCATGGCTTCCATGGCGGCGACGAGCTGGGCTCGCTGCACCACTTTGACCTCGGGGTCCAACTCCGGCCGCGGTAGCTCACCGAGGCCGTTCGCCAGGGCCAACAGCGGTCCGTGGTCGGCCTGTTCGGCCGGTTCATCGGGCTGTTCGGCCGTTGCCCCGGGGACCGACTGCTCCTCCAGGGCCTGGGCGAAGGCGTTCGCCCGCCGGTGTGCCGAAACGTTTGCGATCACTGGCGGCACCTCCTCTCGTCATGACGGTCGACTCCCCTGGGGATCCGGAAGGTTGCACACCTTGAGCGCTTCCACATGAATGAGTGAGTGTCGGCGGACAGGGGGTGACGACAGGGGGCCTGCAACAGGCACAACGAGGGGCGCGGCACTTGGGTTACGCACGAAGGATGATCGGACCAGTGCGTGACGGAGGGGTCGCCGAGCGTGTCCGTGGAGGGGGGGTGACGGGCGTGTTCGAGGGGTGGATCGTGGGTGTGTCGGGGCGGGACGGCGGGGGCCGGGGTGCGGGACGGGGGTGTTGGGGCGGGGGTCGGAGGGGCGGGGTCAGCGGGCGTCGTCCGGGAGGAGCCGGGCCAGGGTGCGGACGGCGCGGTACTGCAGGGTCTTGATCGCCCCCTCGTTCTTGCCCATGACCCGTGCGGTCTCGGCGACCGAGAGGCCCTGCAGGAAGCGCAGGGTCACGCACTCCTGCTGCTGGGGGTTGAGCCGCCGCACGGCCTGCAGCAGTGCGGCGTTGGAGAGGGACTCCAGGACGGAGTCCTCGGGGCTGCGCTCGACCTCGTTGGCGTCGAGCATCTCGCCGGTGGTCACCTCCAGCCGGAAGCGGCTGGACTTGAAGTGGTCGGCGACCAGGTTGCGGGCGATGGTGACGAGCCAGGCGCCGAAGTCGCGGCCCTGCCAGGTGAACGTGGAGATGCGGCGCAGGGCGCGCAGAAAGGTCTCGCTGGTGAGGTCCTCGGCCGTCGCCCTGCCCCCCACGCGGTAGTAGATGTAGCGGTAGACGGTGTCGCTGTACTGGTCGTAGAGGCGGCCGAAGGCCTCGGCCTCGCCGGCCTGCGCGCGTTCGACGAGGTCCATCATGCGCGCGCTGTCGCTGTCGGCGGTCGGTCGGCGGACGGTGGTGGACGCGGTCGTCGCGCCGCGGTTGCCGCGTCTTCCGACCGCCGCACCGCGTTCGGCCAGGGCGTAGCAGGGGCCGACAGGTGCAGGGGTGGCGAATGCGGGGACGGCGTACGCGGTGGGGACGAAGCCGCGCAGGCGGTTGGCGACCGTTGCGCGCAGCGTAGCCAGGCCCGAGGCGTCAACCCCGACGTGTGGGTACACGGGACTCCCAGAGGCAGAGCTTCCATCACGTGCAGTGCGAAACCCTCACTCGTCGTAGTGAGTGGGGGGTCCGGAATGCGTCTGAGGAGAATAACGCTTCGTACAGGCAGTGCTACACCCAGTTGCTCAAATCATCGATTACGTCGCTTCCGTAGCAACTAAACGACGCATTAAGTAGCACATCGTGACCGGTTATTGATCGGATTACTTCGGTATCTGCTTACGGGCGCGACTGGTTGTGGCCGTGTGCGAGCAATCCGACTGGCGGGGGCGGTCGGTGGGTAAGAGGTTCCGATCGGCCGCGGGGGCCGGGCGTGGCCCGGCGCCGGGCCACGGTGCGGCGTCGGGGAGTGGTCCGGGGCCGGGGAGCGGTGCGGCGTCGGGGAGCGGCGCCGGGTGGGTCAGCGGCGGCGGCGGTGCAGGGCGACCGCGGCGGCGGTGCCGCCCGCGAGGGCGCCGACGCCGGCCGCGGCGGGGATGCCGACCTTGACCGCCTTGCGGCCCGTCCGGTAGTCCCGCAGGCGCCAGTCGAGGGCGCGGGCGTGCTTGCGGAGCTTGGCGTCGGGGTTGATCGCGTACGGGTGTCCGACCAGGGACAGCATCGGGATGTCGTTGTGCGAGTCGCTGTACGCCGCGCACCGCCCCAGGTCCAGGTCCTCGGCGGCGGCCAGGGCGCGTACGGCCTCGGCCTTCGCGGGGCCGTGCAGCGGTTCGCCGACCAGGCGGCCGGTGTAGACGCCGTCGACGGATTCGGCGACCGTGCCGAGCGCGCCGGTCAGGCCGAGCCGGCGGGCGATGATCGTGGCGGTCTCCACCGGGGCGGCGGTGACCAGCCAGACCCGCTGGCCGGCGTCGAGGTGGGCCTGGGCGAGGGCCCGGGTGCCGGGCCAGATGCGGTCGGCCATGTACTCGTCGTAGATCTCCTCGCCGATGGACATCAGCTCGGAGACGCGGTGGCCCTTGACGATGGACAGGGCGCTGTCGCGGGCGTCCTGCATGTGGTCCGGGTCCTCGACGCCGGCCAGCCGGAACCATGCCTGCTGCCAGGCGAACCGGGTCAGCTCGCGGCGCTGGAAGAACTTCCGCTTGTACAGGCCGCGGCCGAAGTGGAAGAGCGCCGCGCCCTGCATCACCGTGTTGTCCAGGTCGAAGAAGGCGGCGGCCCGGTCGTCGCCGGCCACGGGGAAGGGCTCCTCCGCGGGCTTCGCCTTCCCGGCGGTGTCCTGCGCGGCGGCGTCCTGCTCGGTGGTGGGGGACCGGTCGTCGTCGGAGAGGGTGGTTTTCCGTGCTGCCTCGGCTGCCGCCTCGCCGGCCAGCACGCTCCGTGCTGTCGCGGGGCGCCTACGGGGGGTGAGCCATCCAAGAGCGGCCATGCGGTGAGCATAACCAGTTGGTTCGGCCCTTCCCGACCTGCCGGGATGCCGCGGCGGGAACTCTTGGCCGCGAGTCCGGCGACCGGGTGACACCGGGGGCGCCGGGGCGGGTCCGGGGCGGCGCAGAATGAAGGCATGAGTCCCTTGTTGCGACGTACGAAGAAGAAGCCCGGGCAGCGGACGGTGACCCTGGTGGGGAAGCCCGGATGCCATCTCTGCGACGACGCGAGGCGGGTGGTGCGCGAGGTGTGCGAGGAGACGGGCGCGTCCTGGGAGGAGAAGGACATCACCCAGGACGAGGAACTGCACCGGGCGTACTGGGAGCAGATCCCGGTGGTCCTGGTCGACGGCGAGCAGCACACGTTCTGGCGGGTGGACCCCGCGAGGCTGCGCGGGGCCCTGCTTTCCTGAGCGGAGCCGGTTACCATCGTGGGCGTTTTGAGTGCTCTCGGGGGAGTGGTTGTGAGGAGTGTGTGCCGCTTTGCCCCCTTCGGGCCTGCAACGGGCTGATGCGATCGTTGGTTCCGGGATCACGCGACGGATGCGCGTGACCCCGGTCACTTTGACCGGACAAAACGGACACTATCTTTGTGCACGTGTTCACAAAGACATAGCCTGCATTCGACGGGGCGGTCTGGGGAACTACGGCCGCCTGCAGCCCCGCTCATCCCGCAGGAGCACCGTGGCAACTGGCCGAACACACCGACCGGCGACCCGTAGCCGAGGAATTCCCGAGGCCACCGTCGCCCGGCTTCCGCTGTATCTGCGCGCGTTGACCGCGCTCTCCGAGCGCTCGGTCCCCACGGTCTCGTCCGAGGAGCTCGCCGCCGCGGCGGGGGTCAACTCCGCCAAGCTGCGCAAGGACTTCAGCTACCTCGGTTCGTACGGGACGCGCGGTGTCGGCTACGACGTCGAGTATCTCGTGTACCAGATCTCCCGCGAACTCGGGCTCACCCAGGACTGGCCGGTCGTCATCGTCGGCATCGGGAACCTCGGGGCCGCGCTCGCCAACTACGGCGGTTTCGCCTCCCGCGGTTTCCGGGTCGCCGCGCTGATCGACGCCGACCCCGCGATGGCCGGGACGCCGGTCGCCGGCATCCCCGTCCAGCACGCCGACGAGCTGGAGCAGATCGTCCGCGACAACGGCGTCTCGATCGGTGTCATCTCGACCCCGGCCGGTGCCGCGCAGCAGGTCTGCGACCGGCTCGTCGCCGCGGGCGTCACCTCCATCCTCAACTTCGCGCCGACGGTGCTCTCCGTGCCCGACGGCGTCGACGTGCGCAAGGTCGACCTGTCGATCGAACTCCAGATCCTCGCCTTCCACGAGCAGCGCAAGGCCGGCGAGGAGATCGAGGGCGGTGTCCAGGACCCGGTCGAGCCGTCGGCGCGTCCGGTCGCCGGAAGCCGCAAGGGACCTGACGGGGACATGCCCGCCGTGATGCCGGCATGAGCCTTCTCGTCGTGGGACTGAGCCACCGCAGCGCCCCGGTGTCCGTGCTGGAGCGGGCCTCGCTGGCCGCCGACACCCGGGCCAAGCTGCTCCAGGACACCCTCGCCGCGGAGCCCGCGGTCGAGGCCACCGTCCTGGCCACCTGCAACCGCATCGAGCTGTACGCCGACGTGGACAAGTTCCACGCGGGCGTCGCCGAGCTGTCCACGCTGCTCGCCCAGCACAGCGGGGTCGGCCTGGACGAGCTCACTCCCTATCTCTATGTGCACTACGAGGACCGGGCCGTCCACCACCTCTTCTCGGTGGCGTGCGGGCTGGACTCGATGGTCGTCGGCGAGGGCCAGATCCTCGGCCAGATCAAGGACGCGCTGGCGCTGGGGCAGGAGCTGCACACCGCGGGCCGGCTGCTGAACGACCTGTTCCAGCAGGCCCTGCGGGTCGGCAAGCGCGCCCACAGCGAGACCGGGATCGACCGGGCCGGGCAGTCGCTGGTCACCTTCGGCCTCGAACAGCTCGCGGCCGGTGCGGACGTCACCGACTGGGCCCGGGGCAAGCGCGCCCTGGTGATCGGCGCGGGCTCGATGTCCTCGCTCGCCGCCGCCACCCTGGCCCGTACCGGCGTCGCCGAGATCGCCGTCGCCAACCGCACCCGGGCCCGCGCCGACCGGCTCGTCGAGATCCTGGGCCAGCCCGGTGGCACGGGCGTGACCGCCCGCGCCGTGGAGATGGCCGAGATCTCCGGGGAACTGACACGTGCCGACATCGTCGTCTCGTGCACCGGCGCGACCGGGCTCGTGCTGACCGCCGAGGCCGTCGCCGGGGCGCTCGGCCTGGCCGTCGAGGACGCCGACGAGAAGCCCGCCGTCGTACCGGCACCGGCCGCGGCGCCCGAGCCCGCCCCCGACGACGACGTCGACCGGCACGCCGCCTGGGTGGAGAACGGCAGCTCCGGCTCGGTGCGCCGGGCGGTCCGCCGGGCCACCGTGCCAGCCCAGGGCACCGGCCCCACGCGCCTGGCGCTGCTCGACCTCGCCATGCCGCGGGACATCGACGGCGCGGCCGGCCGGCTCGACGGGGTGCGCCTCGTCGACATCGAATCGCTCGCGGAGGCCTCGGCGGACGCCCCGATGGCCGCCGACGTGGACCAGGTGCGCACCATCGTCTCCGACGAGGTCGCCGCCTTCGGCGCCGCCCAGCGCGCCGCCCGCATCACCCCGACCGTCGTGGCGCTGCGCACGATGGCCGCCGGCGTGGTCGCGGGCGAGATCGCGCGGCTCGACGGACGCCTCCCCGATCTCGACGAGAAGCAACGCGCGGAGATCACGCAGACCGTGCGCCGCGTCGTCGACAAGCTCCTGCACGCGCCCACCGTGCGCGTCAAGCAGCTCGCCAGCGAGCCCGGCGGCGCCGGGTACGCCGACGCGCTGCGGGAACTCTTCGACCTCGACCCGCAGACGGTCGCAGCCGTCTCCCGGGCAGACCTGAACGACCCGAATCGAGGGCGGTCATGACCGACAACTCATCCCCGGTCACGGGGGCCGACAAGCCGCTGCGCCTGGGCACCCGGCGCAGCAAGCTCGCCATGGCGCAGTCCGGCATGGTCGCCGAGGCGGTCAGCGAGGTGACCGGGCGCGCCGTCGAGCTCGTCGAGGTCACCACGTACGGCGACATCTCCCGGGAGCACCTCGCGCAGATCGGCGGCACCGGTGTGTTCGTCGCGGCGCTGCGCGACGCGCTGCTGCGCGGCGAGGTGGACTTCGCCGTCCACTCGCTCAAGGACCTGCCGACCACCCAGCCCGAGGGCCTCGTGCTGGCCGCGGTGCCGGTGCGCGAGGACCCGCGCGACGTGCTGGTGGCGCGGGACGGGCTGACCTTCGAGCAGCTGCCGGCCGGGGCCCGCATCGGCACCGGCTCGCCGCGCCGCATGGCGCAGCTGAACGCGTACGCGCGCAGCCACGGCCTCGAGATCGAGACCGTGCCGATCCGGGGGAACGTGGACACGCGCATCGGATTCGTCCGGAGCGGTGAGCTGGACGCGGTGGTACTCGCCGCGGCCGGGCTCAGCCGCCTCGGCCGGAGCGGTGAGGCGACCGACTTCCTGTCGGTCGACACCGTCCTGCCCGCTCCCGGCCAGGGAGCACTGGCGATCGAGTGCGCTGCGAGCAGCGCCGACCTCGCCGCAGCGCTCGCCGAGCTCGACGACCCGTACACCCGGGCCGCCGTGACCGCCGAGCGTGCCCTGCTCGCCGCCCTGGAGGCCGGTTGTTCCGCACCCGTGGGTGCGCTGGCCGACCTCCTGGTCGACGGACAGGCTGTCAACGAACTGCGCCTGCGCGGTGTCGTCGGGACTCCCGACGGTTCCTCGCTGGTGCAGCTGTCCACCACCGGTCCCGTTCCCACGTCGCAGGACGACGCGGCGGCCCTCGGTCGCGAGCTCGCGACCGAGATGCTCGCCAAGGGGGCGGCCGGTCTTATGGGGGAGCGAGCACTTTGAGCCCCACCGGCCCCGCCGCAACCGACTTTCCGGCCCTGTCCGCCCAAGGGCACGTCACCTTCCTCGGTGCCGGTCCCGGCGACCCGGGACTGCTGACCCTGCGCGCCGTCGAGGCGCTTGCGAGCGCGGACGTCCTTGTCGCCGAGCCGGACGTTCTCGGCGTTGTTCGCTGCCATGCGCGGGCAGGCGTGAGCACCCCTGAGCTGACGGTTGTTGACGCGCAGTCAGCAGCCGCCGGAGTTCCCGTTCTCAGGGATGCGGCCAATCTTGTCATGGAGGCAGCGAAGGGCGGCAGGCGGGTGGTCCGTGCGGTCCTGGGCGACCCCGGGCTGGACGGGAACGCCGGTGCCGAGATGCTCGCCTGCGCCGCGGCCGGGATCCCCTTCGAGGTGGTGCCGGGGGTCGCGAGCGCCGTCGGCGTGCCCGCGTACGCCGGTGTGCCGCTGCGGGACGAGCAGGGTACGGACGTCCGGTTCGTGGACGCCCGTACCGCCTCCGACCGCTGCTGGAGCGAGGTCGGCGCGAGCGACGCGACGGCCGTGGTCTCGACGACGCTCGACTCGGTGGCCGCGGCCGCCGGGGAGCTGGTCGCGGCGGGCCGCAAGCCCGACACCTCGCTGACGGTGACGGTGGCCGGCACGACGACCCGGCAGCGCACCTGGACGGCGACCCTCGGGACGATCGCCCAGGTCCTGAAGCAGGCGAAGGTCCTCCCGTCGCCGGAGGGGCACCAGCCCGTCATAGCCGTGGTCGGTGAGCGCAGCTCCGCCGCCCAGCGCGACCAGCTCGCGTGGTTCGAGTCCAAGCCGCTGTTCGGCTGGAAGGTGCTCGTCCCGCGCACGAAGGAGCAGGCGGCGTCCCTCTCCGACCAGCTCCGTTCCTACGGCGCCGTGCCGCACGAGGTCCCGACGATCGCAGTCGAGCCGCCCCGTACGCCCCAGCAGATGGAGCGCGCCGTCAAGGGCCTGGTCACGGGGCGCTACGAGTGGATCGCCTTCACCAGCGTCAATGCCGTGAAGGCGGTCCGGGAGAAGTTCGAGGAGTACGGGCTCGACGCCCGTGCCTTCGCCGGGATCAAGGTCGCGGCGGTGGGCGAGCAGACCGCGGCCGCGCTGGTCGACTTCGGTGTGAAGCCGGACCTGGTGCCCTCCGGGGAGCAGTCGGCCGCCGGTCTGCTGGAGGACTGGCCGCCGTACGACCCGGTCTTCGACCCGATCGACCGGGTGTTCCTGCCGCGGGCCGACATCGCCACCGAGACGCTGGTGGCGGGGCTGATCGAGCTGGGCTGGGAGGTCGACGACGTCACCGCGTACCGCACGGTCCGCGCCTCGCCGCCGCCGGCCGAGACGCGCGAGGCGATCAAGGGCGGCGGTTTCGACGCGGTGCTGTTCACCTCGTCGTCCACCGTGCGGAACCTGGTCGGCATCGCGGGCAAGCCGCACAACGTGACGGTCATCGCGTGCATCGGCCCGGCGACGGCGAAGACCGCCGAGGAGCACGGGCTGCGCGTGGACGTGCTGTCGCCGGAGCCGTCGGTGCACAAGCTGGCCGAGGCGCTGGCCGAGTTCGGCGCGCGGCGCCGGGACGCGGCGAGGGAGGCCGGTGACCCGGTGACCCGGCCGAGCGAGCGGCGGCCGGGGGCGCGGCGTCGTCGTACGACGACCTGATCCGCCCGGTCGAGGTGTGTGAGGGGCCCGGTCGCTTCGGCGGCCGGGCCCCTCGGCCGTGTCTGGTGGGTTCCGGACGGTGGTCGGCGCGGGGGCGTGGCGTGGGCGGTTCCGGGTGCCGGCCGGGCCCCTGCCCGTTCTGCGGGGTTTTTCCGGCACCTGTGTCGGCAAGACGGTGATGTGTACGGGTCTAGTCTCGAAGCATGACTGTGTACGGAAACTTCCCCGGCTCCCGCCCCCGGCGGCTGCGGACGACCCCGACGATGCGTCGGATGGTCGCCGAGACACGGCTCGACGCGGCGAACCTGATCCTGCCCGCGTTCGTGCGCGAGGGCGTCGACGCCCCGGTCGCGATCTCGGCCATGCCCGGCGTGCAGCAGCACACCCTGGACACCCTGCGGAAGGCCGCGGTGGACGCGGTGTCGGCGGGGGTTTCCGGGATCATGCTGTTCGGTGTTCCGGAGGACGAGAAGAAGGACGGCCGGGGCACGGCGGGCACGGACCCGGACGGCATCCTCCAGGTGGCGCTGCGGGCGGTGCGCGAGGAGGTCGGCGACGACCTCGTCATCATGTCGGACCTGTGCCTGGACGAGTACACCGACCACGGCCACTGCGGCGTGCTGACCGAGGACGGCCGGGTCGACAACGACGCGACGCTGGAGCGGTACGCCGAGATGGCCCAGGTCCAGGCCGACGCGGGCGCCCACGTGGTGGGCCCGAGCGGGATGATGGACGGTCAGGTCGGGGTCATCCGGGACGCGCTGGACCAGACGGGCCACGAGGACGTGTCGATCCTCGCGTACACCGTGAAGTACTCCTCGGCGTTCTACGGGCCGTTCCGCGAGGCCGTGGGCTCCTCGCTCCGGGGCGACCGCAAGACGTACCAGCAGGACCCGGCGAACGCCCGTGAATCGATGCGGGAGCTGGCGCTCGACCTGGCGGAGGGCGCCGACATGGTCATGGTCAAGCCGGCCGGTCCGTACCTCGACGTCCTGGCGAAGGTCGCCGAGTCGGTGGACGTGCCGGTCGCGGCGTACCAGATCAGTGGTGAGTACGCGATGATCGAGGCCGCAGCCGAGAAGGGCTGGATCGACCGGGACGCGGCGATCATGGAGAGCCTGACGGGCATCCGGCGCGCGGGTGCGCAGATGATCCTGACGTACTGGGCGACGGAGGTCGCGCAGCGGCTGACGCGGCGCTGAGCCGGGCCGGGGCGGACTCGGCCTGGCGCGGGCCGGGTCGGGCCGAAGCGGCAGGGGAACGGATCCTCCGGGGGCCGTCGTGGCACAAAAGTGCCATGGCGGCCCCCGGCCGCGTTCGTGGTGGTTTCCGTGGTGAGCTCTGGGGTGATTCCGGGGTGCGGGTGCGGGTGCGGGTGTGCTGTGGGGTCGGTGAGGCCAGTGGGTCGGTGAGCGGCGGGGCTGCGGGCTGACGGGCCGGGGCCTGCGGGCTGCTGGCCGGCGGGCCGGAAAACAGTTGGGGCGAACCTCTTGTCGAGGTGATCCGGTCTCCCTAATGTGAACCTTCAAATCCACCGAACGTCATGAAACAAGGGCCGTGAGGGCATAGTTTTGAACGATCAAATTGGCCGCGCATCCGATCCCGGCGCCCCGGACCGGGGCTCCTTCCACGGCCCGGCGGTGGGTTATCTCGACTACGCGAGGGTCGGCCCGGTCTCCCGTCCGGCCACCGCGGCGCTGGCCGCGACGGCCGAGCTCGCCGCCCGTGTGGACCCCGCCGACCTCGACCGGTTGTTCGCCCTCGGCGACGCCGCCCGGACCTCGGCGGCCCGGCTGCTCCGCGCCCGGCGGCACGAGATCGCCCTCGCCCCGTCCACCAGCAACGGCCTGTTCACCGTGGCCGCCGCGCTGCACGGCCCCGGCACGATCCTGGTGCCCCGCGACGAGTTCCCCGCCAACCTCTATCCCTGGCTGCGCTTCGCCACCCGCGGCGGTCCCGCGGTCCGCCTCGTCGAACCGGACGGGCAGCGGCACATCACTCCCGACCTGCTGCGCCGCCACCTCACCCCCGACGTCACCGCCCTCGCCGTCAGCGCCGTGGACTCGCTCACCGGCCATCTGGCACCGCTCGCCGCGCTCAAGGAGGTCCTCGGGCCCGACCGGCTGCTGATCGTCGACGCCATCCAGGGCCTGGGTGCCGTCCCGCTCGAGGCGGACGCCGCCGACGTCCTCGTCAGCGGCGGGCAGAAGTGGCTGCGGGCCGGCTGGGGAGCCGCGCTGCTGCTGATCCGCGACCGGTGCGCCGAGCGGCTGGTACCCGGGCTCGGCGGCTGGGCCGGCGTCGCGGACCCCTTCGCGCCCCGGCACCCGGCGGAGCCGCTGCCCGGGGCCGCCGCCCACCTCGCCACCAACCCGGACTTCCCGGCCGCCGCCGCCCTCGGCGCGGCCATCGACGCCCTGCTCGACCGGGGCGGCCCGGTCGTCGGCGGGGCCCGTATCCGCGCCACCCTCGCCCACCTGCTCGACCGGGCACGACAGGCCGGGGCCGAGGTCCTGCTGGACGGGCTCGCCCCCCACGAACGCGCTGGCATCGGCACCTTCCGCCTGCCCGGCCACGACCCCGTCACCGTCCACCGGACCCTCGAAGCGGCCGGCCTGATCACCACCCGGCGCGACGAGTGGATACGGCTGTCCCCCCACACCTCCACCCCGGACGCCGCGGCCGACCTGCTCGCCGAGGCGTTGCGCACCCTCACCCACCCCACCACCCACTACGCCCAGGAGCCGACATGTCCCACCGACTGAGCCGCCGCAGACTGCTCCAGCTCGCCACCGCCTCCGCCGCCGGACTCGGCCTGACCGCCTGCGGCACCGACGGATCTGGCGGCGGCAGCGGCGCCGACGGCGACAAGGGCCGGATCACCGTCTGGAGCTGGACCACCGCGGCCGAGGCCCTGCGCGGTGTCGTGCCCTCCTTCGAGCGGGACAACCCCGGCATCACGGTGGACGTCCAGGACGTCGGCAACCCGGCCATCTGGGACAAGATCACGGTCGGCCTCGCGTCGGACGGCAAGGGGCTCGCCGACGTCCTGCACATCGGCGTCGACTACCTGCCCGGCTACCTGGAGAAGTTCCCCGACGGGCTCACCAACCTGTCCCGGTTCGGGGCCGACCGGTACCGGAGCGAGTTCGCCCAGGGGCTGTGGCCGACCGTCATAGGCAAGGACAAGGCCGCCCACGCCCTCCCGTGGGAGGTCAACCCGCTCGGCCTGTTCTACCGGAAGGACTACTTCGAGAAGGCCGGCGTCGACCCCGCGGACATCAGTAGCTGGGACGACCTGATCGCCGCCGGACCGAAGATCCGCGCCGCCACCGGCGCCCAGCTGCTCGGGCTCGACAAGCCCGGCACCACGCCGGACATGGACTTCTTCCAGAACCTGATGCAGCTCCAGGACGCCTTCTACTTCGACCAGAAGGGCAGGATCACGCTCGGTTCCAAGGAGGCCGTCCAGGCCCTCACCATCATCAAGCGGCTCAACGACGACGGCCTGCTCGCCGACACCGCGGGCCAGGGCACCCGGAAACGCCTGATGAGCCAGGGCAAGCTGGCCACCTCCCCCGACCCCGCCTGGGCCGTCGAGTACCTGGCCACCAAGTTCCCCGACCAGAAGGGGAAGTGGCGCGTCATGCAGCCGCCCGCCGCCGTTCCCGGGGGAGGGCGCAGCGTCATCGTCAACTCCACCTACCTGGCCGTCTCCGAGTCGAGCAAGCGCCGCAAGGCCGCCTGGCGGTTCATCGAGCACGCGCTCACCAAGCCCGCCGAGATCAACCGGATGTTCAAGTCCGGCGGTGTCTTTCCCGCCCTCGGCTCGGCGTACGACGACCCGATGTTCAGCGCGCCCCACCCCTACTACGGCGGCCAGAAGGTGCTGAAGCCCTTCGTCGACACGCTCTCCTCCGGCTCCGGGACCACCAACTTCACCGGCGACTACACCCGCGCCCTCAAGCTCGCCAGTGACGCCCAGAGCCAGGTGCTGGTCAAGGGCGCCGACCCGGCCGGTGCCCTCAGGGACGCCGCCGAACGGCTCGCCCAGCAGACCGGTCGGCAGCTGGCGGCCTGACCACCATGTCCTCCGTCCTGCCCGAACGGGCTTCCGTCACCGAGAAGTCGGCCGGACGCGGCGCCTCCGCGCACGCCGGCCGCGCCCGCCCGCGCCGACGCGCGCTGCTGACCCGCGGCTCCGTTCCGTACCTGCTGATCATGCCCGCCGTCCTGGGCTTCGCGATCTTCAAGGCGTATCCCATCGTCTCCTCGCTGTGGATCAGCCTCACCACCGGCAGCGGCACCGACCGGAGCTTCGCCGGACTCGCCAACTACCGGCGCCTGCTGAACGATCCGCTGTTCTGGACCGCGCTGAAGAACACCGCACTGATCCTGGTCGTCCAGGTGCCGCTGATGCTGTGCCTGGCCCTGCTCGTCGCCCTCGCGCTCAACTCCGCCAAGGTATGGCTGCGCCCGCTGTGGCGGCTGGGTGTCTTCGTCCCCTCGCTGACCGGCCTGGTCGCCGCGGGCGTGATGTTCTCCGTGATCCTCAACCGTGACGCCGGGCTGCTGAACTGGGTCCTCTCCCTGTTCGGCGTCGACCGGGTGAACTGGCTCGGCAGCCCCGGCTGGGCCCGCGTGGGCGTCGTCCTCGTCATCACCTGGCACTACACCGGCTACAACGCGGTGATGTACCTCGCAGGCCTGCAGGGCATCCCCAAGGAGCTGTACGAGGCCGCGATGGTCGACGGGGCGGGGCCGATCCGCCGCTTCTTCTCCATCACCCTGCCCCAGCTGCGGCCGATCCTGCTGCTCACCGTGGTGCTCTCCACCATCGGCACCCTGCAGCTCTTCGACGAGCCGTACGTCCTCACCGGCGGCGGCCCCGACAACGCCACCCTGACGGTCACCATGTACCTGTACAACAACGGCTTCAAGTACTTCGACTTCGGCTACGCGTCGGCCATCGCCTACGCCCTCGCGCTGATCGTGTCCGTGCTCGGCATCCTGCAGGTCCGCCTGATGGGAGAGCGCCGATGAAGTCCCGTCGAGGTCCCCTGCTCACCCTGCTGCTCGCGGGCGCCTTCGCGCTCTGCGTCGGCCCGTTCTACTGGCTCGCCATCGCCGCGACCCAGGAGGACAAGGACGTGTTCTCCTGGCCGCCGAAACTGCTGCCCGGCGGCCACTTCCTGGAGAACCTCCGCGGACTGGAGGAGTCCATCGGGCTCACCCGGGTCCTGCTCAACACCCTGGTGGTGTCGGGCGTCCAGACGCTCGGTGCCGTCGTCGTCTCGGTACTGGCCGGATACGCCTTCGCCAAGTTCGAGTTCCGCGGGCGCAACCTGTTCTTCGTCCTGCTGCTCAGCACCCTGGTCATCCCCGACACGGTGATGCTGATCCCGGTCTTCCAGATGATGATGGACCTGGGCCTGATCGACTCCTACCAGTCCATCATCCTGCCCGGCCTGGTCACCCCGTTCGGCATCTTCCTGATGCGGCAGGCGCTGCGCTCCATGCCCGATGAACTCCTCGACGCGGCGCGCGTCGACGGCGCCGGCGAACTGCGGGTGCTGTGGCGGATCGTCATCCCGGTCAACCGGCCGATCATCGCGGCCCTCGCGCTGTTCGTCTTCCTCGGCAGCTGGAACCAGTTCGTCTGGCCACTGATCGCGCTGCGCAGTCCCGAGATGTACACGCTGCCCGTGGCCACTGCCACCCTCCAGGGGCTGTCGACCACCAACTACGCGCAGGTCCTGCTCGCCGCCGGCATCGCCGCCGTCCCCGTGATGGCCCTCTTCCTCGTCCTGCAACGCCAGTTCATCTCCGGTCTGCTGGCCGGGGCCACCAAGGAGTGACCACAACATGACCACCGAGAACGCGTCCGCGCCCGCGTCGGCTCCCGCGACCGTGCCCGCCGAGCCGGACGTCGGCCCGCAGCAGTTCGTCCCGGTGTGGCGCCCGAACACACCGGTCCGGGAAACCTTCGGCACCGTCGTCCACCGGCAGCTCGTCACCGGCCTGTCCCTCTCCACCGGCGTCCCGCTCGACGTCCACCTCACCGGGTTCGGCTGCGACCGGCTGGACATCGTCGTCACCCCGGGCGGCGACGGTGCGGCCCTGATCGAGGTCCGGGCGGCGGCCGCGGCCACCGTCCGCGCCGAATGGCGGGTCCCCTGCCTCGGGGCCACCGCCTACTGGACCCCGGACACCAGCGCCTCCCGCTGGCTGCCGCCGTCCTGGATCGCCCCCCGTACCGTCTCGCTCGCCAAGGGCGCTCCCGTCGTCAGCCTGGTCGGCAACGACGACCGCGCCCTGTGCACCGCCGCCGCGGCCGAGGTCTTCGCCCCCCTGCGCATCGACGGCGGGGTGGTGGAGGAGACCAACGAGTTCGCCTTCACCGTCGAGCAGGCCCTCACCCCGGACGGTCCGCCGCTGCGGCTGCGGATCGACATCGGCGGCCGGCACTTCGCCGCCACCCTGCGGGAGGTCACCGACTGGTGGGCCGAGGGCCTGGACCACCCCGGCGTCGCCCCCGCCGCCCGGATGCCCGCCTACTCCACCTGGTACAGCCTCCACCAGAACGTCGACACCGCCGTCGTCGAACGCCAGGCCGCCCTCGCCGCGGGCATCGGCTGCGACAGCATCATCGTCGACGACGGCTGGCAGACCGCCGACCGCACCCGCGGCTACGGCCACTGCGGCGACTGGGAACCCAACCCGGTGGCCTTCCCCGACTTCGCGGGCCACGTCGCCGAGGTCCACCGCACCGGCCTCGCCTACCTCCTGTGGTACGCGCTGCCGTTCATCGGCCGGCACAACGACGCCTGGGACCGCTTCAAGGGCATGATCCTGCGCGAGGAACCCAGCATGGACGCGGCCGTGCTCGACCCCCGCCATCCCGAGGTCCGCGCCCACCTGATCGAGAAGATCTCCCGCGCCGTCGAGCAGTGGGACATGGACGGCCTGAAGCTCGACTTCATCGACCGTTTCGCCGTCGCCGACCCGCCGCCCGCCCCGGACGGCGCCGACCACGCCACCGTCCACGAGGGCCTGCGCCGGCTGCTCGCCGACCTCGACGCCCGGCTGCGCCGCACCCGGCCCGACGTGATCGTCGAGCACCGCCAGCCGTACGTCGGCCCCGGGCTGTGGCCGTACGCCACCATGGTCCGCGCCACCGACTGCCCGCTCAGCCCCGCCGAGAACCGGCAGCGCACCGTCGACTGCCGCCTCACCGCGGGCCCGCTCGCCGTGCACGCCGACATGATCACGTGGAACGCCGACGAGCGGCCCGAGGACGTCGCCGTCCACCTCGTCAACGCCCTGTTCGCGGTGCCACAGGTCTCCGTCGACCTCGACACCCAGACCCCCGACCAGCTCGCCACCCTGCGCTTCTGGCTCGGCGTCTCCCGCCGGTACGTCGACGTCCTCCAGCTCGGCACCCTGGAACCCGCGCGTCCGGACCTGGGCTACCCCCAGGTCCGCGCCCACGACCGCACCACCACCGTGGTCGCCCGCTACGCGCCGCTGCCCGTCGCCCTTCCGGACCGGAACGCCGCGGACGGCCCGCAGACCCTGCTCGTCGCCAACGCGGACGGCGACCCCACGGTGATCCTGTCCGCCCCCCGGCCGGAAAAAGTGCTCGTCCGCATTCAGGACTGCCGGGGTGAGATCCTGTCCGATACCGTGCTCGACCTCGTCGCCGGGGTGAACCCGGTGACCGTACCGACAGGTGGCCTGCTCACCCTGACCCGCGAGCACTGAGGACCCGGGGTCGGGGGCGGGTGCCCGCCCCCGACCCGCCGCCGACCGCCCGCAGAGGAACGATGACCGCTCGACAGGTGACCATCGAGGAGGTCGCGCGTGCGGCCGGAGTGTCCCGACAAACCGTCTCGAACGCCCTCAACGCCCCCCACCGGCTGCGCGAGGCGACCCTCGCCCGGGTCACCGCCGCCATCGACGAACTCGGCTACCGGCCCGACCAGTCCGCCCGCAGCCTGCGCACCGGCACCCGCAAGGTCATCGGCTACCCCGCCCCCGCCGACAACCCCGCCGACCCCAACCCCCTGATGGGCGGCTTCCTGCAGGCGCTGGTGACCGCCGCCGACGAGGTCGGACACCGCATCCTGCTGTTCCGTTCCGACCCCCAGCAGGGCGTCGGAGCGGTCGCCAGGTCCTTCAACGACTTGATCGCGGCCCGTCAGGTCGACGGGTTCATCCTCTCCGACGTCATACACGACGACCCCCGCGTGGACGTGCTCGCCGAGGCCGGTTTCCCGTTCGCGGCCTTCGGCCGGACCGCCCCCGGCCGCCCGCAGAACTGGGTGGACATCGACTCCGCCGCCGCCACCGCCGCCCTGGTGGAGCTGCTGCTCGACCAGGGCCACCGGCGGATCTGCTACCTCAACTCCGCCGCGTCCCTGCCCTGGCTCGCCGACCGCCGGGCCGGCTTCCTGCGGGCCGCGGCCGCCGCCCCGGACGGGGCCTTCGAGGTCGGCGTCCCCGAGGACGACCCGGCCGCGCTCTCCCACGCGGTGCAGCGCCTGCTCAGCGGTTCCGACCGGCCCACCGCCCTGGTCTGCGCGAGCGACTGGCTCGCCCTGACCGCCTACCAGGCCGTCCGTGCCGCAAACCTCGCCGTCGGCGCGGACATCGCCGTCACCGGCTTCAACGACATTCCGCTGTGCACGATGCTCCAGCCCGCCCTCACCAGCGCGCGGCTGCCCCTGGCCGTCATCGCCCGGGCCCTCGTCGACCGGCTGGTCACCGCCGTCGAGGACCCCACCGCCGCTCCGTCGAGCGGGCTGCTGCTGCCGGCGGAGCCGGTCGTGCGCGACAGTACGCCGGGCCGGTAGCGGAGCCGTACGAGTTCTCCGTGCGGGCTTTCCGTGCGGGCCCTCTCGCGTACGGTCCTTCAGGTCCTCCGGTCCCGTTCCGCGAGGGCGGCGCGGGCGGCGGCGCCCATGAGGGGGTCGTCGTCGGTGTCCGCGACGGTGGTCAGGGCCTCGTGGACCGCCGGGTCGTCGGCGTAGGGGCCGAGGGCCATGGCGGCGTACTGGCGGACGAGGTCCTCCTCCGGGTCGTGCAGTGCGGTCAGCAGGGCCCGGCCGGCCGTGCGGCGGGTGGCCGGGTCGGGCGGGGGCCACAGGCGCAGGAGCGTGGTGGCCTCGATGCGGGCGAGGTCGTACTCGCCGGGGTCGGCGACGACGGTGGTGAGGAAGGCCGTCACCTCGGGGTTGCCGCAGTCGTCGTCCAGCTCCGCGACGATCTCGCGCCTGCGGTCGCTGGTGGCGGGGAGAGCGCGGAACTCCTCGATGAGGAGGGTGGCGCGGGTGGTCCCGTCCGGGGGTGGCTCCAAGGGCATGGGCGGTGTTCCTTCGCTGTTCCTTCGCTCGAAGGCTCGGGGTCGGTTGATCGGGCCGGTCGATCGGGGTCGGTTGATCAGGGCCAGTTGATCAGGGTCATGAAGGCGACCCAGGTGAAGAACACGGTGGCGGGTGCGGCCACGGCGAGGGCGATCGCGGTCGGCGGCCTGCGCCTGGTGAACGCCCAGCTCGCCACCAGGATGACCAGGGACAGCAGCAGGCCGCAGCAGGAGACCGTCCAGGCCGGGCCGAAGGAGGCGTCGAAGCGGTCGGCATCCGCCTCCGAGCAGGAGTCGCAGGCCATCGGCGAAAACATGCTGTACACCAGGGCGAGGAACGCGAGGGGGAGCGTGACGACCGTGGAGATCAGCGAGGCGATCCAGGTGTGGCGGGGGCCGCTGTCCGTGATGTTGTCGGGCATGTGTACGAGTCAATTCGGTGACGGGGGAAGGCGCATGAGTCGTCGTACTCAGTCCCACCAGAACGACCAGATCTCCTGGCCGAGGACCTGCTTCTCCGCGTAGACGTCCAGGTCGTGCGGCGGGCTCTGGTCGATGTTGTCCGGGCAGAACGCGTAGTGCTCGGCGGCGACTGCGCGGGCCTCCGCGAGGGTGGTGGGCGGGCGGGAGACCGAGAGGGTCAGGGTGTCGAAGCCCAGCATCACGACCCGGATGCCGAAGCGGTCCTCCCAGGAGCGGAGCACGGCGCAGAGCCTGGCGGTGTCCTCCTCGAAGTTGAGCGGGCCCGACCAGCCGATGGCCGCCGGTATGTCCGCGCTGCGCCGGGCCGGGACGAGCGCCATCCGTGAGCCGGGGAACCAGCCCTGCGGGCCGACGCACTCCTCGGCGATCGCGGCCGCCAGGTCGTCGGGGGCGTCCTGCCCCTCGGCGGCCGGGACGGGGGCCAGGCCGGGCCAGTCTCTCCCGGCGGGGTCGATCTCCTCGGGCGCGTTGCCGTTCCAGTACCCGGCAAGCACCTCCTCGGCGTCGTGGTCGCCGGGGTACGACGTGCTGTCCGGGGTCAGGTCCCACTCGGCGGGCCACTGGTCGCGTCTGCCGCCGTCGATCAGTACGGGAAGCAGCCCGACCGTCCGTCCGGCGGTGCGCAGCGCGCGCCACGCCCCGTGGGTCGCGGGCTCGTCGGCGCACCAGAGCAGCGGTTCGTGCCAGGTGCCGTCGAGCGTGGTGTCCACCAGTGAGCCGGGCGGGAGTTGGAGTCCCGATGCGGCCAGGGACGGGAGCGGGTTGGGAAGCGTCGCCATGCCGGTGAGCGTACGGGGGCCCACTGACAGCCGGCCGCCGGGCCGGGGGCGGTGCGGTCCGGTACGCGTCTGCGCGGCGTGGTCCGGTGGTCCGGCACGCGCCTGCGTGGTGTGGTCCGGACGGGGGAGGCGCTGACCCGTGGGTCTGTTTCCTCGGGGGCCGCCCAGCTCTCCGTGGGCCTGTTCCCCCGCGGCCTACTTTCCCGTGACGTAGGCGTTCCAGATCCGGAGCGGGAAGACATTGCCGCGCTCCGAATCGGGTCCGCCCACGCCCTGCATTCCCAGCAGTTGCGGGGTGCCCGGCTTGTTGCGGAACATCGTGACGGCGGTGGTCAGTCCTTTGTTGTGGCCGATGAACCAGGCCGACTTCATCCGGTCGTCCTTGCCGGTCCCGGCCGCCGCGAGGTCGTCGCCGAACCCGGGGTCGGCGAGCGCGGTGAGCTTTCCGTCCTTGCTCAGCCGCGTCCAGGCCATCAGCCTCATGGTGCGGTTCATGTCGTTGGCCACCGAGGCGTCCATCGCGCGCTGCGGTTCGGGCTTCCCGAAGCCCTCGACCGTCTCGCCGTCCCGGGTCATCCTGGTCACCGAGTAGGGCTCGGCCCGCATGCCGTCGTTGCTGAAAGCGGTGTACGCGTCCGCCATCCTGACCGCGCTCGGTGTGGACGTGCCGAGGGGGAAGGACTTGTCCAGGCGGGCCAGGCTCTGCTCGTGCAGTCCGGCCGACATCGCCAGTTCTTTCACCTTCTTCAGTCCGATTTCCTTGCCGAGCATCACGAAGGTCGCGTTGGCCGAGTTGATCAGCGCATCGCGCAGGGGCGTCGGCGCCGTGACCATCAGCGGGTCGGGGCCGGCACCCGGCGAGGCGGGGGACACCGCATACGGGCCGTCCTTGATCAGTCGTCCCGTGCTGTCGTAGCCGCTGTCCAGGGTGATCCCGTCGCCGTGCTGAAGGGCCGCCGCCAGGACGAAGGGCTTGAAGGCCGAGCCGACGGGGACGCCGGAGGTGTCGGCGTTGTTGGCGAAGTGGGTGACCGCGTCGGCTCCGCCGTACACCGCGACCACGGCCCCGTCGGACCGCACGGAGGCGGCGCCGACCTCGACGTACTTGTCCTCGGGGCGCTTCTCGGGGTCGAGGTCGCGCTCGCGCACGCTCCGCACGGCCCGTTCCAGCTGCTCCACCCTGGCCTTGTCGAAGGTGGTGTGCACCCGGTAGCCGCCCCGGAAGAGGTCCTTGTCGGTGAGGCCCGTGCGCTTCTTGATGTACTTGTTGGCGATGTCGACGAGATAGCCGGTCTGGCCGCCGAGGCTGGTCGACTTGGTGGCCGGCTTCGGCTCGGGGAACTTCCGGTACGTGGCCCGCTCGGCCTTCGTCATCGTGCCGGTCTCCACCTGCCGGTCGAGGATCCACGCCCAGCGGTCGACGGCGCGTTCGTGGTTGCCCCCGCTGCCTGCGGGGTCGTACTGCTCCGCCCCCTTGAGCAGGGCCGCGAGCAGTGCCGCCTGGCTGGGGTCGAGGTCCTTCGCGGGGATTCCGTAGTACGCGTGCGCCGCCGCCTGGATGCCGTAGGCGCCGCGGCCGAACCAGCTGGTGTTCAGATACCCCTGGAGGATCTCCCCCTTCTTCTTCTTGTTGTTCAGCTTCAGCGAGATGAAGAATTCCTTGAACTTCCGGGTGGCCGACTGCTCCTGGCTGAGATAGGTGTTCTTCACGTACTGCTGGGTGATGGTGGAGCCGCCCTGGGTCTCACCGCCCGAGACCATGCTCACGACCGCGCGGGCGATTCCCGTCGCCGATACCCCCGGGTCGGAGTAGAAGGTCTCGTTCTCGGCGGCGATGACCGCGTTCTCCACCGAGTCGGGTATGTCGGCGAGGGTGACGTTCTGCCGGTTGACCGAGCCCACGCTCACCAACTGGCTGCCGTCCGCCCAGTAGTAGACGGTGCCCTGTCTGCGCGCCTCGGTCTTCTCGTCGGGGATGTCGACGGACTCGTACACCGCGGCGAACAGGCCGGTCAGCGCGGCGAATCCGAGCACGACCAGGCTCAGCACCTGCCGCCACGAAGGAATCCAGCGGCGCCAGGTGCGTTTTCCCCGGCGGGGGTAGTCGATGCCGAATCCGCGACGACGGCTCGCGCGTATCGGGCGGTTGGGGCGTCGGGCCATGATCCAGCTCCTCGTTCACCTTCCCGTACCAGTGGCGCGGGCTTGTGAGAGAGGATGTTCCGGATCGCGATCAGGTTGTCTCAAAGGGCCGTCCGGCACGAGTGGTGCCACTCGTACCGGACGGCCCTTTCCGAGGGTCGGGCCCGCCTGGAGCGGCGACCCGACGGCCCTTTCCGGAGGTGTCAGGCCCGCTTGGAGCGGCGACGGGCCGCGAGGACGAGGCCGGCGCCCGCGGCGAGCACCACGACGGTGCCGATGATCAGCGGGATGGTGCCGCTGCTGCCGGTGGAGGCGAGGTCGCCGTCCTTCTTGCCGGGGGCGGCGCTGTCGGAGGGGGCCGGGGCGGTGGGCGTGGCGGACCCGGACGTGTCCGTGGACGGGGTGACGCTCGCCGACGGGGTGGCGGTGCCGGTGGGCGTGGCGGTGCCGGTGGGGGGCGTGGTCGACGGAGTGTCGGTGGGGGTGGGCGGGGTGGTGGAGGGCTTGGGTCCGCCGGTCTCGGGGAGGCAGCCGCTGAAGGGGAAGTGGTGGGTCTCGGCGCCGCCGGTGCCGTGCAGCGAGGCGACCCAGACCGAGCCGTTGACCGGTGCGCCGCTGCCGAGTTCCAGGTGGGCGTTGGGGGCCAGGATGCTGCCGGGCCAGGCGGCGGAGCTGTGCTTGGTGACGGTGCGGGCGTCGGGGAAGTTCCACAGGAGGCGGGCGCGGACCTTGCCGCCGGAGGCGCTCTGGAGCTTGTCGTCCAGTACGTAGTCCTGGCCGCCGGAGAGGAAGAAGCCGGTGGTGCCGGCTCCGGCCATGTCGTAGTCCCGGCCGCTGACGTTGACGACCGCGGTGGCGCCCGCGGGGACCTTGAGGAAGACCTCCTTGGCCTTCTCCAGCTGGTCGGTCGTCACCTTGAAGATGTTGCGGGAGGTGTTGGAGCCCTCCAGGGTGAGGCGGTTGCCGCTCGGCGTCACCCGGGTGCCGTCCGTGGCCGGTTCCTCGCCCAGGGCGGTGGAGTAGGCGCGGAGCTTGCCGAACTCGGCGTCGAAGTCGATGAGTCCGGCGTTCTTGCTGACGCTGCCCGCGTGCATTTCGAGGGCGCGGTCGCGGATCTCGCCGCCGACGACCGCGTTGCCCTTCATCACCGCGGTGACGGAGTTGTCGTTGCGGAGGTCGCCGCGGACGACGAGGGAGGCGCGGCCGGGCAGGGCGTCGACCTCCGCGGCGGAGAGCTCGTTGGCGACGCTGAAGCCGCCGCGGAAGTCGGCGTTGCCGCCGACGGCCACCGCGCCCTCCGCGTCGGGGGTGTGGACGTCGTCACCGAGGACGAACTCGCCGTACTTCCCGGCGATTCCGAAGGCGTCGGTGGCACATCCGGCCGAGTCGGCCGGGGCGGCCTGCGCGGCCGGGGCGACGGTCAGACCGAGGACGAGGGCTCCACCGAGCGCGGCGGCTGCGGCGGTTGCGGTTATGCGCATGGGGCTGGTTCTCCCGCGAGGTGGTCGTAGAGCTTTCCGTGGCGGCTTGTCCATGCTTTTCACAGATTGAAATATTGGTCAAGACCAATGCCTGCGGGGTGGGTGAACTGCCGGGAGAGTGGGGATTTGTCCGGTGGTGGGGGGTGGCCGTCGGTGGTTCAGCCGTTGAGCGTGGCGCCCGTTCGCGAACGGTTGTGGACGGCCGCGAACGGGCGGTGAATCGCCGCGAGTGGGCGGTGAATGGCCGGGAACGGTTGTGCCCGGTCATGAGCGCTTGTGAACGGCATGAACGGCATGAGCGGTTGTGAACGGGCGGGCGCCGCGCTCCGGTTACGGCTGTGCGTGGACGACGACGAACGCGGTACGAGCCGGGGTGCCGTCCGGCAGCGGCGCGTCCGCGGTGACGTCGCCGAGCGCCTCCGCGTCGGCCTCCTGGCCGGGCCGGAGGACCCGGTTGACACGAAGGGTCAGCCGACGTCCGCCGGATGCCGGCGTGACCAGGATGTCGGTGCCGGTCGGGTCGTCGGTGGCGGTCGTGGACGAGAGCTCCGCCCTGACGTCCGGCTCGGCGAACCGGGCGGTGACGGAGGGGTCGGGGGTGTCGCTCGTGCTCTGCATCTGCGGCTCGGCCTCGCCGACGAGCAGCGCGAACAGCTGGGCGACGAGGACCGGGTCGCGCGTTCCGTCGTACACCCACCGGTGGCCCAGCACCCCGTGCTCGGACGTGCCGATGAGCGCCTCGTCGGCGCCCGCGAGCGGGGCGCCCCGGTAGGTGAACGGCACCTGGTACGTGACCGGCTCGGCCCCCGACGTGTCGGTGACCGCCATGAACTCGATCCCGACCTCGCCCTCCGGGTCGTCCAGCCGGAACCCGCCGGTCCTGGCCAGTTCGGGCCGCTGCCCCGGCGTGCCCCGGTACCAGGGCTGGGCGGGCAGCCAGGTGGCGAGGAGTTCCAGCTTGGTGGGCGTCAGGGTGGTGCGGTGGATGACAGCCATGGCCGGTGGGGTTCCTCCGGTGGATTCAGGCGGTGCGCCGGTCGGCGGCGAAACCGGCGAAGGCCGTCCAGGTGGCGGGGGCGACGGTGAGGGTGGGGCCGTCGGGGTTCTTGGAGTCACGGATGTGAACGGCGGCGGTGTGCGCGGCGACCTCGACGCAGGCGCCGCCCTCGTCGCCGCTGTGGCTCGACTTCTGCCAGTTGTAGCCGACCTCCAGGCACTGCCCGCCCTCGTCGGCGCTGTAGCTCGACTTGCGCCATTCGTAGGCGACTTCGAGGCAGGCGCCGCCTTCGCTGCCGCTGTAGCTGGACTTGAACCACTCAAGTGCGGTGCTCATTGCTCTCCCAGCAGACGGTCCAGTAGGCCCAGCGTGTCTTCGGGGGTGAGGGCCTGGGCTCGCAGCATCGCATATTTCTGGGCGAGGATGCTGATTCCGTCGGGGTCGGAGACGAGCATGCTGCCGCGTTGTGTCTCGGAATAGGCCACGCGCTGGAAGTCCGGGGTCTCCAGCAGGATGAAGGGGCCGTCCAGTCCTGCGTGGGTCCGGTGGTTGAGGGGCAGGACCTGGAGACAGACGCCGGGGAGTTCGGCGCAGGCCCGCAGGTGCCTCAGCTGCTCCACATGCCCTTCGTCGTCGGTGAGCTGGAGTTTCAGGACCGGCTCCCAGACGACGAAGCTGATGGTCGGGGGCGAGGGGCGGTGCAGGATCTCCTGGCGCTTCAGCCGGATCTTCGTCTGGAGCGCGACCTCCTCCTCGCTGAAAGCCGGGACCCGGTTGCGGAACACCGCCTGTGCGTAGCGTTCCGTCTGGAGGAGGCCCGGCATGACCTGGTTGTCGTACCAGGACAGCGCCAGCGCCTCCAACTCCAGTTCCAGGTACTCCTCCGCCCACACCGGGATCAGGTCGACCTCCGGCAGGTTGTCCACCGCCTCCGCCAACGCGCCCTTGGTGTCCAGCAGTTCGTCCAGGGTGGCGGCCAGGCCGGGCAGCAGCGCCCGTCTGCCCTGCTCGATGGAGGCGATCGTCTCCACCTGGTGTCCTGCCATGGAGGCGAGTTGAGCCTGTGTCAGACCGGCCGCCCTGCGGAAGATGGCGACCAGTTTCCCCACGAGCTTCATTGCCGACGCGTTCTTGCGCTTCCGCTTTCCGGGTTGCATACCGGGCGAACTTCCACACGCGCGCCCGCGTCACGCGCATGCGACCCGTACAAAAGGTTTGTACGGGTGTTTGTGCGGGTGGGCATGGGGGCGCGGCTGTCGGGAGGGCGGTCAGGACCGGTACTCGGTCAGCACCCATTCGACGACCTCCCGGACCTCCCCGTCGGGGTCCCGGGAGAGGCGGTCGAGGAGTTCCGTGACGCCTCGGGACGGCCATTTCCCGACGGCCCATACGAGGGCCCTGCGCACCTTCGGGTCCGGATGGTCCGCGAGGTGGGCCAGCTGGTCGGCCGGTCCGCGGCGGCGCATGCCGAACCAGTGGAGGGTCTGGACGAGCTGTTCGGGGTCGCCGGGGGTGCCCGCCGCGGCGATCTGCCGGAGGAGGACCGCGCTCGCGGGGGCGGGGCCGTCGAGGGGGTGGGGCCGGCGCTGTCGCAGGCGTTGCGATCCGTACTCGCCGCGCACCCGGCAGCCGAAGCAGGTGCAGGGCGCCTTGCCGTTCGCGTCGGGGAAGTACCGCCAGCCGGTGACCTGGCTGACGGCGCGGATGCGGTGCACCTCGCGCCTGGAGACCGCGCGGGGGACGAACACCTCCCAGCCGCGGGGGTCGGGCACGGCCGCGACCCGGCGTACGGCGTCGGCGGCCGTGGTGGTCAGGGGGTCGCGGTGGTAGCGGCCCACGGTGACGGGTTCGTCGTCCGGCAGCCGGACGTGTACGGCGACGAGCCCGCGCGGGCCGCCGCGCCGGGCCAGTTCGCGCAGCCACTGGTGGGTGAGGGTGTACGAGGGGAGCACGGGGAAGCAGTAGACGCCCCGGGGCAGCGACGGCGCGCGGCCGTGACTCTCGGCCCGTATGCCGGAACGGCGGACGCGCGCCGCGTTCGCCGAGGGTGTCAGGTGCACGAACATCGCCATGAGGGCGATGCTAGAGCCCCTTCCTCCGGTCGTGCAGGCAGGTTTCTCCGGGGCGGAACCGTGCTCGGGCCCCGTGTTCGCTCGCCGTGCTCGGTTCCCGCGCGTCGTGCTCCGGCCCGGCGCCGGGCGGGGTCAGCCGAGCCAGTGGCCGTCGCGCATGAGGGTGCGTCCCCGGAGTTCGTTCGCCTCGCGCCAGGCCTGGACGCGTTGCGGCCGGATCAGGAAGTACTGGTAGGGCTCGTCGATCCCGCGCGGGTCGAAACCGGTTTTGGCCTCGAACGCGTCGCCCGTGCCCGGGGCGAGGTCGGCGAGGTCCACCGGCTCGGCGGTGCCGTCGACCATGACGACGTCGCGGGTCGGGTGGGATCGTGTCGTGCCGTGCGTGGGGCGGTGGTGGCTGGTGCCGGGGATGCGGTCACGCCGTGGGGGCCGGTACCGCGGCCTCCCAGGCGAACCCGTCGGGATCGGTGAAGGACTCGGTGCCGCCGACGAGCGCGACGCGGTGCGAGCCGGTGCCCTCGGGGGAGACGCCGACGTCCTTGGCGAGGGCGCGGCGCCGGTACAGCGCCAGCTTGACCGGGCTCTCCCCGGAGGCGAACTCCGCGTACACGCGGCCGAAGCTCTTCGCCACGGCGAGGCCCCGCCCCACGTAGAACCGCTTGCTCGCGGCCACGTCCGCCACCCCCAGCAGGAGCACGATCTCGTTGATCTCGCGGGTGGTGGGGCCGGGGTCCTTCTTCGCGGAGGTCGCGACCTTCCAGATCGTCCCGTCCGGGGCTCGCACGACACCGCCGTGGCCCCAGAACGACTTCGTGACGGGCTTCAGTTGCGTGGCGCCGGCTTCGAGGGCGGTGGCGACGAGGCTCTCGACGGCGGACGGCCCGGAGACCGTGAGCGCCATCGTGAAACCGCGGAAGCCGGTACTGGGCTCCTGCGAGGCCCGCAGACGTATCTGCGTGTCCAGACCGAAGGCGGTGGAGCAGAAGCGGGCGGCGGCCTCGGGGTCGGCCACGTCGAGGGTCACGGATTCGATGAAGTTCATGTTCATGACGTTATGTGCCCCTCCACGACCGGTGCTTCTTGATTCCTGACCGGTCTCGTCACCTGTTTGGACACGCACGGCGGCATCCCCGCCGCACCGTCCAGCGCACGGCGCCGGTAGGTGCTGGGGGACATGCCGACGAGCTCGGTGAAGCGGGTGCTGAAGGTGCCCAGCGACGAGCAGCCGACCTCGAAGCAGACCTCGGTGACGCTGAGGTCGCCGCGCCGCAGCAGCGCCGCCGCGCGCTCGATGCGCCGCGTCATCAGGTACGAGTACGGCGACTCGCCGTAGGCGAGCCGGAATTGGCGGCTGAGGTGCCCGGCGGACATGTTCGCGCCGCGGGCGAGCGCCTCGACGTTCAGCGGTTGCGCGTACTCCCGGTCGATCCGGTCGCGGACCCGGCGCAGCAGCACGAGGTCGTTCAGGCGCTGCGCCTCGGCACGGGCGTTTCCCCACGCGGGCCGGCACATGGCGGAACTCCTCTCGTCGTATCCGTCCGCCGGGCGGGTCAGCGGACTTCCTGGATGCGGACCAGGTTGCCCGCCGGGTCGCGGAAGGCGCAGTCGCGGATGCCGTACGGCTGCTCGGTCGGTTCCTGGACGACCTCGGTGTCACCGGCCTGCACCTTTTCGAAGGTGCCGTCGAGGTCCCGGGTGGCGAGCAGGATCCAGCCATAGGTGCCCTTGGCCATCATCTCGGCGATGGTGCGGCGCTCGTCCTCGGTGATCCCCGGGTCGGCGGCCGGCGGGGCCAGGAGGATGGACGTGCTGGGCTGGTCGACGGGGCCGACCGTGATCCAGCGCATCTTGCCCTGGCCGACGTCGTTGCGGACCTCGAAGCCGAGGACGTCGCGGTAGAAGGCCAGGGAGGCGTCCGGGTCGAGGTGCGGGAGGAAGCTGGTGTGAATGGTGATGTCCATGGCGATGATGCTGGCACGGCCCCGCGGCCCGTGCTTCTCGAATCCTGATCGATCGGAGCGCCTGTTTCGTCCCCGCCCTGCTCCTGCCGTGTTTCCGTTCCGTCCCCCTGTCGTGTCTCCCGCTGCGGGCGAGCACCCCGTCGAGATTCCGGCTAGAGCTTGTCGGCGCAGAGGACGCGGTCGTTTCTCACCGGGTCGGAGTCGAACAGCGGGTTCTCGGTGAAGGCGGCGTCGGCCACGCCGTCGCACGGGCTGCTGAAGCCGCCTGTGAGACCGTCTTCGATGACCTTCGTGATCTTGTGGGTCGCGCCGTTCTTTTCGCCCTTGGTCCGGCACGCCACTTCTGCGGTGAAGTCCCCGGACCTGGACGTGCTGTGCACGCAGTCGCCGACCTCGATCTTCGGGCCGCCGCCCCCGCCCGTGTCGCCGGGGTGCGGGGGCTTCAGGTTTCGCATGCAGGCGTAGCCCTCGCCCGTCGGCGGCAGGTTCTCCAGGATCGCGAGACTGAGCGGCGCGTCGATCACGAAGTCGGAGTTGTCCGGGCACGAGGTGGCCGAGAAAGGCGTGGCGTTGCCGATGAGGGCCCGGACGCCGACCTTCGCAACGGCCTCGGGGTCCTTGCAGGGGACCTCGCGGTAGATGTCCTTCTTGTTCGGCTCGGGGGCCGCGCACTCGCCCTCGGCGAGGAACTGCTCGCCGTACGACGGGTTCACGCTCGGGGTGGGCGGGGCGGTGGGGCTCGCCGACGCCCCGTCCGCGTCCGACGTTCGGTACCCCGTCGCCTTTCCGCAGCCGGTGATCAGGACCAGTGCCGCGGTCGCGGCGACAGCGACCGCCACCGTGCGTATGCGTGAGGCCGCCACCCTGTCACCGGTTCTCGTGTGCATGCCGTGCCCTCCTTCAGGTTTCGGTTTCCGGATCCTACGGTTCGGTGGTCCCGGAAGAAGGCGGGATGGTGGAACGCCCCGGACGCGGAGCGGTCGGGGGACCGCCCCGCGTCCGGGACGAGGGTCGATTTCGGTCAGCGCATCAGTAGGTGAGGGCGTCGGCCATGTCGCTCTGCCAGTAGGTGACGAAACCGTTGTTGCCCCAGTGGGTGCCGGCGGGGAGCTTCAGCTCGGTGGGGGAGCCCGTGGAGCCCGAGTTGTTCCGGGGGGTGAAGTACACCGTGAGGTCCGTGCCCTCGTACAGGTCCTTCCCGTCGGACTCGCCGAACAGGCCGATGCCGGCGTAGGCGGACTGGCCCGGTTCCAGGGTGACCACGGACTGCGGGACGCTGCTCCGGAGGACCGGGAAGACGGACTGGGCGTCGTCGAAGCGGAGCGCCGGGGCGTTGTACGCGTAGCAGGGGCGGGAGCCCGTGTTGGTCGCGGTGAGCAGCAGGTGGTTGATGGGGCGGCTCACCTTGCTGACGGTGACCTTGGTGTTGTCACCGGTGCAGGTGACGGGGGAGTTGGTGTTCCCCGTGCTGCCGGTGTTGCTGGTGTTGCTCTTCCGGCCGGCTTCGGAGCCGGTGGAGTTCTTGGCGCCGGCGGTGTCCTCGCCCTTGCCCCCGGAGGTGGAGGACGCGTTCCGGGCCTGGTCCTCGGTGCCGGTCCCTTCGGTGTCCTTGCCGGCCTCGGGGGAGGCGGTGTTGCCCGCCGGGGCCGCCGCGCCCGGCTTGTCGGCGTTCCCGTCGGTGTCACCGCAGGCGGTGAGCGAGAGGGCGGCCAGGAGGGCGGTGGCGGCGAGGGCGGCGGTGCGGAAGCGGCTGTTGCTGCGCATGGTGGTGGTACTCCCCGTGGTGTCTGTGGTGCGGATGTCTGCGATGCGGATGTGTGGATGTGCGTGGTGCGGAGCTGCGTGGTCAGCGGTGGATCAGAGCCAGGACGATCGCGGTGGAAACGATCACCACGCCGATGGCCACGACATCGATCGGTTCGATGCGGAACTGGGTTTTCACTGCGCCGTCCCGGTGTGGTCGCTGCGGTGTGGTCACAGGTTGCGGGGCGGCGGATTCCGGCCGCAACGCCGAACGACCCATTGGGGATGCTGGAATGCCTGCGCGTACTGTGACCTGGGCAGATTCCACGTCCCTGGAACGGTGTTCTGGGACGGACCAGAGGGGGGAACGCCGCAGTGGCGACGCCGGAGGCCAGGGAGTTCGCAGCTCTGTTGAAGGAGCTGAAGGACCGTTCGGGGCGCAGCTATGGGGTCCTGGCAGGCAGACTCCACGTCAGCACGTCCACGTTGCACCGCTACTGCAACGGCGATGCCGTGCCCAACGAGTACGCCCCGGTGGAACGGCTGGCGCGGCTGTGCGGGGCGGGGCCGGACGAGCTGGTGGAGCTGCACCGGCGGTGGATCCTGGCGGACGCGGCCCGCAGACGTCCCGCGGTCAGTCCGGAGGCCGTTCCTCCGCCCGCGGCCGTCTCCGTTCCCGAGCCGGTTCCTGTTGTTCCTGTTGCCGAGTCCGCTGCTGCGCCTGCGCCTGCGCCTGCGCCTGCTCCGGAACCCGGCCCGGAAACCGAACCGGTCACGACCCCCGCCCCCGAATCCGGATCCGAATCCAACGCCGATGCCAGCTCCGGTTCCGACGCCGTGACCGGCGGGGCGGGCCGGCCCCGGCCCCGGAGGTTCTGGTCCTCGCCCCGGACGCGCGTCCTGCTCGCGACCGCGGCCGTCGTCGCGCTCACCGTGCCCACCACGGTCCTCGTCAACAAGTTCTCCGGTTCGGACCCCGGTGACAAGGGCGCCGGGGTGGAGACGACCGACGTGTACGAGGGCGCGTCCGCGCTCTCGGACGAGAAGCCCGGCGCCTCACGGACGCCGGGCGCGACCAAGTCCTCGGGCAGCCCTTCCGCGTCCGGCAGCCCCACGGCGTCCGCGTCGTCCGGGAAGGGCCGCGCCGAGTCCGCCGAGGCCGGGGGCGCGGGCATGGGCGGGGGCGGGGGCGGGAAGGCCGACGGCGGCGTGCCGCTGACCGCCACCATCAGCTCGTACAACTGGGACGACCCCTGCGACCAGTTCTACGTGCTGGACCAGGAACCCGACGACGTTCCCCCGCCGCCCCCGTCACAGGAACGCCGCAGCTGGGCGCGGGCGCTGGGCGGGGTGGACGGCGGGCGCATGAAGCTGGAGATCACCGTGCAGGGGAAGTCCGGCCAGGCCGTCGTGCTGAACGGCATGCATGTGCGGACGCTGTCCCGGAAGGCGCCGCTGCCGTGGTCGGCGTACTCGATGGGGGAGGGCTGCGGGAGCGGGGTCACGCCGCAGACCTTCGACATCGACCTCGACGACAACCGGCCGACGCTCACCCCGGTGGCGGGACACCGGGGGGACGAGCAGGTGCCGCCGAAGGACTTCCCGTTCCGGGTGTCCTCCTCCGACGTGGAGGTGTTCGACCTGGACGCGCACGTCGAGGGGCACGACGTCAGCTGGTACCTGGAGCTGGAGTGGAGCAGCGGGGGCCGCCAGGGGACGCTGCGCATCGACGACCACGGGAAGCCGTTCCGCACCAGCAGCATCAAGACCCGGCCGATGTACATCTACTGGCACGACACGGCCCAGTGGAAGCCCCCCGAGATCCCCATCGAGTAGGGACGGGAAGCCGGGCCGTACCGGAAACGGAACGGACCGGGGCGGCGACCGCAGTCACGCGGTCGCCGCACCGGTCCGTTCGCGTACGGGCGGCGGGTGGGGGTCAGAGGCGCTCGGGGGTCCGGATGCCGAGCAGCGCCATGCCCCGGCTCAGGGTGCGGGCGGTGAGGTCCGAGAGGAAGAGGCGGTTCTCGGCCACATCGCCGGGGACCTCGGCCTTCAGCACCGGGCACTGGTCGTAGAAGGTCGTGAACAGCGACGACAGCTGGTAGAGGTACGCGGCCAGCTTGTGCGGCTCGTACGCGGTGGCCACCTCGGACACGACCTCGCCGAACTCGTCCAGGTGCAGGCCCAGCGCGCGCTCGGCCGGGGCCAGCTCCAGCTCCGGGTGGGGCCGGGGGCTCAGCTCGCCCGCCTTGCGCTTGATCGAGCGGGACCGGGCGTGCGCGTACTGGATGTACACGCTGGTGTCGCCGGTCAGCGAGACCATCTGGTCCAGGTCGAACTTGTAGTCGCGGGCGGCCGACGTGGACAGGTCCGCGTACTTCACCGCGCCGATGCCGACCTGCGCGGCGCGCTCGGCGATCTCGTCCTCGGTGAGGTCCTTGGCCTTCTCGCGCACGACGGCGGACGCCCGGTCGATCGCCTCGTCGAGCAGGTCCTGGAGCCGGACGGTCTCGCCCTCACGGGTCTTGAACGGCTTGCCGTCCTTGCCGAGCACGGTGCCGAAGGCGAGCTGCACGGCCTTGACGTCCTCGTTCAGCCAGCCGGCCCGGCGGGCGGTCTCGAAGACCATCTTGAAGTGCAGGGCCTGCCGGGCGTCGACCACGTACAGCAGGGTGCTCGCCTTGAGGTTCTGCACCCGGTCGCGGATCGCGGAGAGGTCCGTGGCCGCGTAGCCGTATCCGCCGTTCGACTTCTTGACGATCAGCGGCACCGGGTTGCCGTCCGGGCCCTTCACGTCGTCGAAGAAGACGCAGAGCGCCCCCTCGGAGCGGACGGCGACGCCCGACTCCTCCAGGATGCGGCAGGTCTCCTCCAGCATGTCGTTGTACCCGGACTCGCCGACGATGTCGGCGTCGCGGATGTTCATGTCGAGCTTGTCGAAGACCGAGTAGAAGTAGATCTTCGATTCGTCGACGAACCGCTGCCACAGGGCGAGGGTCTCCTCGTCCCCGGCCTGGAGCGCGACGACGCGGTCCCGGGAGCGGGCCTTGAACTCCTCGTCGGAGTCGAAGAGCGCCCGGGCGGCCTTGTAGAGCCGGTTCAGCGAGGACATGGCGGCCTCGCCGTCCTCCGCACCGCCCTCGTGGGACAGCTCGCCCGGGTGCTCGATCAGGTACTGGATGAGCATGCCGAACTGGGTGCCCCAGTCGCCGATGTGGTGCCGCCGGACCACGGTCTCGCCCGTGAACTCCAGGATCTGCACCATCGCGTCACCGATCACGGCGGAGCGGAGGTGGCCGACGTGCATCTCCTTGGCCACGTTGGGCTGCGCATAGTCGATGACCGTCGTGCCGGCGGCGGTGTCGTACGGCACGCCGAGCCGGTCCTCGTCGGCGGCGCGCGCGGCGAGGGTCTCGACGATCGCCCGGTCGCTGAGCGTGATGTTCAGGAAGCCGGGGCCGGAGACCTCGATCTCCTTGATCGGCCCGCCCTCGGGGATCGCGGCCGTGACCTGCGACGCCAGCTCGCGGGGGTTGCCCTTGAGCTTCTTGGCGAGGGCCAGGATGCCGTTGGCCTGGAAGTCGGCCCGGTCGCTTCGTCGCAGCAGCGGGTCCGCGGTGCCGGCGTCCGGCAGGGCTGCCGTCAGGGCGTCCGCGAGCTGCTGCTGGAGCGTGGAAGCGAGGGAATTGACCGAGGCCATGAGCTGGCTGCCGTTTCCGTAGGAGTACAAGGGATCACAACCAGTATTCCATGGGCGGTAAAGCCATTTTCGCGCTCCGGGCGGTACCTGGGAGAATGGGCGGAGCCCCTACCAGGTCCCCACCAGAGAGAAGGACGTGCAGACCGTGGCTCAGAGTCAGAGCAGCACCGAGGCCGACTGGGTCTCCCGCTTCGCGGACGAGGTCATCGCCGAATCGGAGCGTCGTGCGCCTGGCAAACCGGTCGTCGTCGCGTCCGGCCTCTCCCCGTCGGGCCCGATCCACCTGGGCAACCTCCGCGAGGTCATGACCCCGCACCTGGTTGCCGACGAGATCCGCCGCCGGGGGTACACCGTGCGGCACCTGATCTCCTGGGACGACTACGACCGCTACCGCAAGGTGCCGAACGGCGTCCCCGGGGTCGACGAGTCCTGGGCCGAGCACATCGGCAAGCCGCTGACCTCGGTGCCCGCCCCCGCCGGCTCCTCGTACCCGAACTGGGCCGAGCACTTCAAGGCCGCCATGACGGCCTCGCTGGCCGAGCTGGGCGTCGAGTACGACGGCATCAGCCAGACCGAGCAGTACACGGCCGGCGCCTACCGCGAGCAGATCCTGCACGCGATGAAGCACCGCGCCGACATCGACGCCGTCCTCGACCGGTACCGCACGAAGAAGGACCCGGCCGAGGCCGGTGCCAAGGGTGCTGCCGGTGCCAAGGGCGGCAAGAAGCCGCAGCAGCAGAAGAAGGTCGACGAGGCCGAGCTGGAGGCCGAGGCGGGCTCCGGCGCGGCGAGCGAGGACGACGGCAGCGGCGGCTCGGCCGGCTACTTCCCGTACAAGCCCTACTGCGGCAACTGCGAGAAGGACCTCACGACCGTCACGTCGTACGACGACGACAGCACCGAGCTGAACTACACCTGCACCGCCTGCGGCTTCGCCGAGACCGTCCGGCTGAGCGAGTTCAACCGCGGCAAGCTGGTCTGGAAGGTCGACTGGCCGATGCGCTGGGCCTACGAGGGCGTGGTCTTCGAGCCGAGCGGGGTGGACCACTCCTCGCCGGGCTCCTCCTTCGTGGTCGGCGGCCAGATCGTCCGCGAGGTCTTCGGCGGCGTGCAGCCGATCGGCCCGATGTATGCCTTCGTCGGCATCTCCGGCATGGCGAAGATGTCCTCCAGCAAGGGCGGCGTGCCGACCCCGGCCGACGCGCTGAAGATCATGGAGGCGCCGCTGCTGCGCTGGCTGTACGCCCGCCGCAAGCCCAACCAGTCCTTCAAGATCGCCTTCGACCAGGAGATCCAGCGGCTCTACGACGAGTGGGACTCGCTGGGGCGCAAGGTCGCCGACGGTTCGGTGCTGCCGGCCGACGCCGCCGCGTACGCGCGCGCCATCGGCACGGCGGCCGGTGAGCTGCCGCGCACGCCGCGCCCGCTGCCGTACCGGACGCTCGCGTCGGTCGTGGACATCACGGGCGGGCACGACCAGCAGACGCTGCGCATCCTGAGCGAGCTGGACCCGGAGAACCCGCTGACCTCGCTGGACGAGGTCCGGCCGCGCCTGGACCGCGCGGAGAACTGGATCACCAGCCAGGTCCCGGCCGAGGCCCGCACGATCGTGCGCGACGAGCCGGACAAGGAACTGCTCGGCTCGCTGGACGAGCAGGGGCGCCGGTCGCTGCAGCTGCTCCTGGACGGGCTGGACTCGCACTGGTCGCTGGACGGGCTCACCACGCTCGTCTACGGCGTGCCGAAGGTGCTGGAGGGCCTGGAGCCGGACGCCAGGCCGACGCCCGAGCTGAAGGTCGCGCAGCGGTCGTTCTTCGCGCTGCTGTACCGGCTGCTGGTCGGCCGGGACACGGGGCCGCGGCTGCCCACGCTGCTGCTGGCCGTCGGCGCGGACCGGGTGCGGAGGCTGCTGGGCGCGTGACGCCCGCGCCGGTCCCGCCGTGCGCGGGGCCGGGGCCGTACGGACGACGTACGGACGCCGTACGTACGAGGGGCCGCCATCCGGATCGTCCGGGTGGCGGCCCCTCGCCGTGCCGGTGCGGTGCCTGGGTTTCCAGGCGATGTGGTCGGCGTTCTCAGGCGATGTGGTCGGCTTCGAGCTCGGCGTGGTAGCGGTTCTTGAACTCCGGCATCATGCGGCGGAGCAGCGCCGCACTGCGCGGGTGGCGGAGGTTGTGGACGTCCGAGACGTGTATGTCCAGGGCGTCGACGCTCGGGAAGTCGTTGTTCTGGTTCACGAACGCGGCGAACTCCTTGTACGCGATCTCGGCGAACTCGGCGTCCTCCTGGGCCCACTCGGCCGCGTCCGTCCCGGCCTCCCGCAGCTGCTCGGCGGGCCGCTCGGTGGACCGCTCCGTGGGTTCCTCCTCGAACTGGCCCTCGAAGTGCTCCTCGAAGTGTTCTTCGAGCTGTTCCTGGACCGGCTCCTGGGCCGGGTGGTCCTGTGCCGACCGGTCCTGCATCGGCCCGTCCTGCTCGTCGGGCCGGTGCTCCGCGGTGCGGGGGCCGGGGACGGCGCCGATGGTGCCCACGTTGCCCAGGGGGCGGGTGCGGCCGCCGGGGCCGGACGGGACCATGACCGGGCCGGGCTCCGGGCCCTCGACGTACTCGGGGTCGTACGCGCCCTCGTACGCCTCGTTCGGCCCACGGGACGCCGTGAACCAGGGGTTCCCCTGCGGGGCGGGGTCCTCCTGCTGGTGCTGCGGGTGCTGCTGCTGTTGCTGGTACTGCTCGTGTTGCTCGTGCTGCGGGTCGTACTGCTGCTGCTCGTGCTGTTGTTGCGCGTACTGCTGGGGTTGCTGTTGCAGTTCGTGCTGCCGGTCGGGGGCGGAGGGAAGCTCGGGCTGGGGCTCGCCCGACGTGACCTGGGCCGGGGCGGGTTCGGGGGCCGGAGCCGGGGTCGGGGCCGGGGGCAGCAGGGCCGGTTCGATGCCCGCGGCGGCGAGGCCGGCCGGGGCGGTCTCGGCCAGCGGAACCCCGTACTTCGCCAGGCGCAGCGGCATCAGGGCCTCGACGGGCGACTTGCGGCGCCAGTTGCGGCCGAAGCGGGCCTGGAGGCGGGCCTGGTAGATCAGCCGGTCCTGTTCGAGCTTGATGACCTGGTCGTACGAGCGGAGTTCCCACAGTTTCATCCGGCGCCACAGCCGGAACGTGGGGACGGGGGAGAGCAGCCAGCGGGTGAGGCGCACGCCCTCCATGTGCTTGTCGGCCGTGATGTCGGCGATCCGGCCCACGGCGTGCCGGGCGGCCTCGACGGCGACCACGAACAGGACCGGGATGACCGCGTGCATGCCGACGCCGAGCGGGTCGGGCCAGGCCGCGGCGCCGTTGAAGGCGATCGTCGCGGCGGTCAGCAGCCAGGCGGTCTGGCGCAGCAGCGGGAACGGGATGCGCAGCCAGGTCAGCAGCAGGTCCAGGGCGAGCAGGACGCAGATGCCCGCGTCGATGCCGATCGGGAAGACCAGCGAGAACTCCCCGAAGCCCTTCTTCTCGGCGAGTTCGCGCACCGCGGCGTACGAACCCGCGAATCCGATCCCGGCGATGAGCACCGCACCGGCGACCACGAGACCGATGAGTATCCGGTGGGTGCGTGTCAGCTGCATCGCGGCCACCCGCGTTCCCTCCTCGTTCCCCGTATTCGATGTGTCCGACGTGCCGGACGCATCCGGTGTACCGGACGTATCCGGTGTGCCGGGCGTGTCCGACGTTCTGTGCGGACGTCCTGTTCATCGGTGCCCGCGGTGCCCTCCGGCGGGCACAGCCTGGCACATCGGGGTGCGGCGTGTTGCGCGGGGAGGGGCGGGAGCCCGGCCCCCGGGGAAGGGCCGGGCTCGGTGGAACCGCTCGTGGCCGGGGGATTCGGGTGCCCGGCCGGCCCGTCGGGGGCAGCTCAGGCGGTCTTCTTGGCGGACGTCTTGTGGGCCGAGGTCTTCCGGCTCTTCTGCTTGCCGTCCGAGTCGTCGTCCTTGTCCGAGGAGCCGCCGGAGGTCGTGGAGCCGTTCGGGTCGGCCGACTTGGACGGTTCGGTGTCGGTGGCGGAGACCGCGGCCACCGCTTCCTTGGCGGCCTTCTCGGCGCCCTTCACGATGTCCTCGGAGGACGGGGTCTTCGCGCCCGCGTAACCGGCACCGTTGTAGGTGAGGGTGACGACGACGTTCCCCGTACGGGCCACGATCGTCGCGTACTTGAAGTCCTCGCCCGTCTTGGTGAGGTCGTAGGTGATCCTGGTGGCCTGCTCGCCGATGCCGTCGGCGGGCGCCTCGGCGACCTTCTTGGCGTCCGCGGTGCCCTTGGCCTTCGCCACCTGCTTCGTGAAGTCCTGCTGGGCGCGCTCGGCGCCGCTGCCCAGGGTCTGGTCGGAGTCGAAGCGGGTGAAGCCGACGTCGAGCCAGCGGTACTGGGAGCCCTTCACGCCCTTGTCGTCCAGGCCGTTCCACGAGCAGCCCGTGCGGTACGAGATGTCGCTGGACGTGGCGGCCGTGCCGTTCTTGGACTTCGCGTCGGGCACCAGGGAGGTGATCGTCTTCTTGGTGATCGACTTGCACGGCTCGGGCAGCGAGGCGAACTTCGCGGGCTCGACGGTCGGTTCCTTCTTCTCCGGGGCCGTCGAAGCGGATGCCGAGGAGCCCGACTCCTTCTTGTCCTTGTCGTCAGAGTCCGACGAGCAGCCGGCGACGACGAGCATCACCGGGACGGCGGCGCAGGCGAGTATGCGGGTGAGTCGCGGGGCTGAACGGTGCATGGTTCCTTCACTCGGGTGGCGCGGCGGGTGGCTGCCGGGCGATCGGGCTGGCGGACGGTCGGGCGGCCGGACCGGAGGTTCCGGAGGGCCACGGTACGACGGACCGGGGCCGGACGCCGCCTCGGCCGGGGGCGCGGAGGGCGTGGGCGGGACCGGTCGGCGGGCTCCCGGGACGGGGCTACTCGTCGAACTCCTCGACCAGGTTCCGGGCCAGTGCCTGCGCCTTCTCCTGCAGTTCCTTGCTGTCGGGGACCACGGTGGAGACGGTCGGCTGATCGGTGTACTCGACGGTCACGATGACGTTCGATGTGCGAAATACCACGCTGACCGTGCGGTGCCGCGCGGCGGAACCCGCCCGGGTGAGCAGATCGTTCAGGAACGCGCTGTCCCCGAGGTCGTCGAGCATGCGCGGCCGGAGGTCCTCCCCGTCCTCGCCGTCCTCCCCGCCGTCGTCCTCGGCTCCCGCGCCGCCGTCGTCGGTCTTCGGGTCGTCGGTCTTCGTGTCGGGGCCGTGGGCGTCGCCCTTCCCGGAGGGGGACTCGTCCCCGGAGGGCGGGCCGGACAGGGAGTGCGAGGCCGCGCCGGAATCCGAACCGGAGTCGTCGGGTCCGGCGGCGTCGTCATCGGCGCCGGAGGAGTCCGGGTGGTCGGAGGCGTTCGAGGGCGTCTGCTTCTTCGCGCCGTCGGGGTCGTCGGGGCTCGCGGAGGCGGAGGGCGAGGAGAGACCGGCGGCGGTCACCTTCTTCGTGTACACCTCGTTCGCGCGGTCGTCGTCGCTCACCGAGGGGTCGTAGGACACGACGCGCTCGAAGTCGATGAACAGGGTGCGCGAGGAGGAGTGGTCCTCCGACTTCCAGCGGCAGCCGACCCGGCGGTCGGTGTCGTAGGTGACGGTGGCGGTGCCCTCGTACACCTTCTTCTGCTGCTCCTCGGAGAGTTCGGCGGAGCCCGGGAGCAGGTCCCTGAGCGTGGACGACGCGACCGCGCGGCACGGCTCGGGGAGGGTGCGGTACTTGCCGGGGGCCGCCACGGCCTCGGTCGCCTCGCCCGGCTTGCTGTCAGCTGCGGAACCACCAGTTCCGGTGTCGGCGCTGCAACCGACGACGAGCGCTGCCAGCAGCGCGGCGCCGGGTACGTAGGCCATTCGTCGCACGGCCCTGGGCTCCCTTCGTGCGAAAAACGGTTGCCGCTCGATGGCGACCGGTGGACACAATGTGTATCGCACGCGCCGCTGTGAATGCCGGTCGACCGACTCGTTTGCCGACCTTGGCACCGGTTTTGCGCTTTCAGAATTTTCGGGGGAATCGAGGGGCTATGTCGTATGTAGAAGTACCGGGTGCGAAGGTCCCGATCCGCATGTGGGCCGATCCGGCCTCGGTCGAGGACGCGGCCATGCAGCAGCTGCGCAACGTGGCCACCCTGCCCTGGATCAAGGGGCTGGCGGTCATGCCGGACGTCCACTTCGGCAAGGGTGCGACGGTCGGCTCGGTGATCGCGATGCACGGTGCGGTCTGTCCGGCGGCGGTGGGCGTGGACATCGGCTGCGGGATGTCCGCGGTGAAGACCTCGCTGACGGCCAACGACCTGCCGGGCGACCTGTCCCGGCTCCGGTCGCAGATCGAGCAGGCCATTCCAGTGGGTCGCGGGATGCACGACGAGGCCGTGGACCCCGACCGGCTGTACGGCTTCCGCGCACCGGGCTGGGACGACTTCTGGACGCGGTTCGGCGGGGTGGCCGAGGCGGTCCGGTTCCGTCAGGAACGGGCCACGAAGCAGATGGGGACGCTCGGCTCGGGCAACCACTTCATCGAGTTCTGCCTCGACGAGTCGGGTTCGGTCTGGCTGATGCTGCACTCCGGATCGCGGAACATCGGCAAGGAACTGGCCGACTTCCACATCGGCCAGGCGCAGAAGCTGCCGCACAACCAGGACCTGATCGACCGCGACCTGGCGGTGTTCATCGCCGACACCCCGCAGATGGCGGCCTACCGCAACGACCTGTTCTGGGCGCAGGAGTACGCGAAGCACAACCGGGCCATCATGATGGCCCTCTTCCAGAACGTGGTCCGCAAGGAGTTCAAGAAGGCCAAGGTCACCTTCGAACCGGTCATCTCCTGTCACCACAACTACGTGGCGGAGGAGCGGTACGAGGGCATGGACCTGCTGGTCACGCGGAAGGGAGCGATCCGTGCGGGCTCCGGGGACTTCGGGATCATCCCGGGGTCGATGGGCACCGGTTCGTACATCGTGAAGGGCCTCGGCAACGAGAAGTCCTTCAACTCGGCCTCGCACGGCGCGGGCCGGAGGATGAGCCGGAACGCCGCGAAGCGGCGCTTCTCGACGCGTGACCTGGAGGACCAGACGCGGGGCGTGGAGTGCCGCAAGGACTCCGGCGTCGTGGACGAGATCCCGGCCGCGTACAAGCCGATCGAGCAGGTCATCGAGCAGCAGCGGGACCTGGTGGAGGTCGTCGCCAAGCTCAAGCAGGTGGTGTGCGTGAAGGGCTGAGCACCGGTACGGGCGCCGCGCCGGGTTCTTCTTCCGAACCCCGGCTCGCGGGCCCTGTCCCGGGCTCATGGTGGGCCCTGTCGCGCATGTCGGCCCCGGACGCGGGTGGTGTGTCCGGGGCCTTCCCGCGTTTTTGGCCGGGATCAGGCGGTGCGGTGGACCTTGGAGTTGGACGCCTGGGCGCGGGGGCGGACGACCAGGAGGTCGATGTTGACGTGGCTGGGCCGGGTGACGGCCCAGGTGATGGTGTCGGCCACGTCGTCGGCGGTGAGGGGCTCGTCGACGCCCGCGTACACCTTGGCGGCCTTCTCGGTGTCGCCGCGGAAGCGGGTGGTGGCGAACTCCTCCGTCCTGACCATGCCGGGGGCGACCTCGATGACGCGGACCGGGGTGCCGACGATCTCCAGGCGGAGCGTCTCGGCCAGTACGTGCTCGCCGTGCTTGGCGGCCACGTAACCGCCGCCGCCCTCGTACGTGCCGAGGCCCGCGGTGGAGGAGAGGACCACGATCGTGCCGTCGCCGCTCGCGGTGAGGGCGGGGAGCAGGGCCTGGGTGACGTTGAGCGTGCCGATGACGTTCGTCTCGTACATCTGGCGCCAGTCGGCGGGGTCACCGGTGGCGACGGGGTCGGCGCCGAGCGCTCCGCCCGCGTTGTTGACGAGGACGGCGAGGGTGCGGAACGCCGTGGCGAACTCGTCCACCGCGGCGCGGTCGGTGACGTCCAAGGCATAGGCCGTGGCCTGGTGGCCCGCCCCGTTGATCTCCTCGGCGAGCGCCTCGATGCGGTCCTTGCGGCGGGCGGTCAGCACGACGCGGTAGCCGGCGGCGGCCAGGTGGCGGGCGGTCGCGGCGCCGATGCCGCTGCTCGCTCCGGTGATGACGGCGATCGGGGTGGCGGCCATGGCGGACTCCTCGGGCGGACGATCTCTGACGCGGCCAGGATAGGCAGGCGCGGACCGGTGGTCCGAAACGTGTCAGTGGGCGGACGCGGATCCGGGGCAGGCGTGGATCCGGGGCGGATGGTGGTCCGGGGTGGACGACGGTGGGCGGTGGGCAGTGGGCGGGGATGGGCCGGACGAGGGGAAGGCGCGTGCCGAACCGATCGGTAAATAAGAACAATTCGGGTCTATCTGTATCTTCGGGGCATGGTAGTGACCCGTAGAAAAGCCGCGGCGCTGGTACTGGTCGCGATGGCGACGCTGGGCGCGGGTGCCGCCCCGGCCGCCGTGGGTGCCTCGGGCGTCCCGGACGCGACGGCCGCCCCGGATGCGACGGCCGCCGCCCCCGGAGCCATGCCCGGAGTCGTGCTCGGAGTCGGCACCGGTGCCGACTCCGAGCACGGGGCCGCTGTCGCTCCGGAGGCCGATGTGTCGCACCACGGGCATGTCCTGCTGTGGGGCTCGGCGCTCGGCGTCTGGGTGCGGTCCGAGAACCGCGGCCCGTCGAACCTGGCGGACGTGACCGTGCGCGTGCGGACCTCGGTGCCGCTCGTCGGCCGGCAGGAGATTCCGGAGAACTGCATGCAGACCGGCCGGCAGACCGTGCTGTGCCGCACGGGCGAGCTGCGCGCCGACGGGACGGAGGAGGCGGAGGGGCGGCAATTCGCGTGCGAACTGCAACTCGCGGGGAAGCCGGACGAGGTCGTCGTACGGGTCGACACGCTGTGGAACGGCGGGGCGACCGACCGGAACCCCCGTAACAACGACCACGAGGTGCTGGCTCCGGCCACCGGCGACGAGTACGTCTTCTGAGCCATCGGGCACTGCCCCGCCCCGCCCCGGGCCGGCCGTCCACCGGACACCCGCCAGCCTCGGGCACCCGCCAGCCTCGGGCACTCGTCGCCCTCGGCCACTCACCGACTTCGGGCGCCCACCGACTTCGGCCACCTCACCGGCCCCGGGCGCCCACCGCCCCCGGTGCTCACCGGGCCGGGGTGTTCGCGGTGGCCGGCGGAGCTGACCGGGTGAGCGCGGACCGCAGGGCCTCGGGGTCGGCGTGGTCGCTCGCCCAGGCGATGTAGCCGTCGGGGCGGACGAGCAGGGCGGTGTCGCGCTCGCCCTGCCAGTGGGCGTGCACCAACGGCGCCGGGGAAACCGGGGCGGTGGCACCGGCCGGGGTGACGAGGACGAACGCGCCGTCGCGCAGCAGCTGGTGCAGACGGCCCTCCCGCAGGCTCAGGTCGGGGGCGCGCTTCGAGGTGAGGGGGTGCGCGCCGCGTGGGGCCGGGTAGGCGATGGAGATGCCGGAGACCATGCCGATGAGCTTGTCGGAGGCGGGCCGGAGGCCGGCCAGCATCTTGGAGGCGGCGGTTCTGACCGCCCGCTGGAGCGGGGTGTGGGCCATGGCGAGGCGGACGATCGCACCGCTGGAGCGGAGCACTCTCGTGCCGACCGGGTGCCGCTCGGCGTGGTAGCTGTCGAGGAGCGCCTCCGGGGCGGCCGTGTGCCCCCGCAGTACGGCGGCGAGCTTCCAGGAGAGGTTGGCGGCGTCCTGGAGGCCGGTGTTCATGCCCTGGCCGCCCGCCGGTGAGTGGACGTGGGCGGCGTCGCCCGCGAGGAAGACCCGGCCGGTGCGGTAGGCGGGCACCTGGCGTTCGTCGCTGTGGAAGCGGGAGATCCAGCGGGCGTCGTGCATGCCGTAGTCGGTGCCGAGGGAGCGGCGGGCGATGTCGCGTATCTCGTCGAGCTCGACGGGGTCGCTGTCGGCGGGCTGGTGCGTGCGGTCCCACCCCATCACGCGGTACCAGCCGTCCCCGAACGGGACGATGAAGGCGAAGGTGTCTCCCCCGCCGCTGACCGTCAGGACGGAGGTGGGCTCCTCGGCGAACCGGACGTCGGCGAGGACGATCGACCGGATCACGGACTTGCCGGGGAAGGGGAGTCCGAGCGCGTGGCGCACGGGGCTGCGCATTCCGTCGGTGCCGACGAGGTAGCGGGCGGTGAGGGTGGACCGGCCGCCGTCCGGTTCGCGCAGTTCGGCGGTGACGGCCTCGGCGTCCTGGTGGAGTCCGGTCAGCTCCGTCTCGTACCGGAAGCGGACGCCGGCGGCGCGGGCCCGGCGCTCCAGCAGGTGCTCCACCTCGTACTGCGGGGTGATCAGCACGAAGGGGAAGCGGGTGCGCAGCCGGGAGAGGTCGATCGAGAGCGCGCCGAAGAAGCGCAGGGAGGTGATGGGGGTGCCCGTCTTGATCAGCTCGTCGGCCAGGCCGCGGTTGTCGAGCAGTTCGAGCGTGCGGGCGTGCACGGCGAAGGCGCGCGTCATGTTGTTCGTCCGCTGCGGGCGGCGCTCCACGAGCGTGACGGAGACGCCCTGGGCGGCGAGATCCCCCGCGAGCAGCAGGCCGGTGGGGCCGGCGCCCACGACGAGTACGTCGACGGTCTCGGGTGTGGTGCTCGGGTTGGTGGTCATGTCTGCCTCCTGGGCCCGTTCATCAGCGGTAGCCGGCTGTCACCGGCCGTCACCTTCGTGCCAACGACCGTTGGTCAACGCTTGTTGGCAACGGTAACTCCGGCGGGATTGGCGTGTCAACGCTTGTTGGCCTACATTTGTTGGCATGACGAAGCCCGCCGCCGCTCCCCGCCGTTCGGACGCCACCAAGGCCGCGATCCTCGCCGCCGCTCGCGAGCGGTTCGCCGCGGACGGGTACGAGCGCGCCACCATCCGGGCCATCGCCCGGGACGCGAGCATCGACCCGTCGATGGTCATGCGCTACTACGGCAACAAGGAGGGGCTGTTCGTCGCCGCCTCCTCGATAGATCTGCGGCTGCCCGAGTTGGGGGCGCTGCCGGCCAAGCACGTCGGTGCGGCCCTCGTGGCGCATTTCCTGGACCGCTGGGAGGGCGACGACGTGCTCACGGCGATGCTGAGGGTCGGCGTCACCAACGAGGCCGGCGCGGAGCGGATGAGAGAGGTCTTCGCCCAGCAGATAGGGCCGGTCACGCTCGGCGTCTGCCCCGATCCGGCCGAGGCCTCCCACCGGGCGGCGCTCGTCGCCTCGCAGATACTGGGAATGGCGCTCACGCGCTACGTGCTGCGGTTCGCGCCCGCCGCGGAGATGTCGCGCGAGGAAGTGATCGCCTGGCTCGCGCCCACCGTCCAGCGCTACCTGACCGCCGAGAAGCCGTAGGGCCCGGGCGGCGGGGAAGCGGAGTGCCCGATTCGTACACTCCTTGCATGTCGCAGAAGTCCCAGCCCCGCCGTCGTGCGCTGATGGCCGAGCTGACCGTCGAGTCGCGGCGGCACATGGCCGCGTACGCGCTCTTCAACCAGGCCGTCGCGGACCATTTGCGGCTCCACCCGACCGATCTGCAGTGCATCAACCTGCTCGGACTGGAGGCGGCCCCGGTCACCACGGGCCGCATCGCGGAGCTGACCGGGCTCACCACGGGGTCGGCGACCCGGCTGGTGGACCGGCTGGAACGGGGCGGCTACGTGACGCGCGAACGCGACACGGTCGACCGGCGACGCGTGCTCGTCGCGCCCGTGCCGGAGCGGATGGCGGAGATCGACGCCGTGTGGAAGCGGCTGAGCGGCGCCTGGACGGAGATGTTCGAGGCGTACGACGACGACGAAGTGGCCCTGCTCGTCGCCCACATGCGACGGACGGTCGAGCTGAGCGCGCGCCAGGTCGAGGTGCTGCGGCGGAGCACCGCCGCACCGGACCCCGGGAACGGCACGGCGGACCCGTGAGGCACAGCGGACCCGGGCGGCAGTGCGGACCCGAACGGTGGCGCGGACCCGCGAGGCACAGCGGACCTGGGCACCGGCGCGGACCCGAGAAGCGCAGTGGACCCGGGCGGCAGTGCGGACCCGGACAGCGGTGCGGACCCGGGCGTCAGGAGTTGTCCGCAGGAGTGACGGAGGCCGGGGCGAACTCCTGGAGCGCCTTCGTGACGATCGCCTCCAGCCGGGTGTGGTGGGCGCCCCGCCAGTAGACGCGGTCGCACTCCGTGCACTGCGCGAAGACGTCGTAGGACCGCCGGGTGCCGTGCTCCAGCCGGCCGCTGACGGTGTCCTTGTCGGCGTTCCTCAGCGGGCCGTTGCAGGCGGTGCACCGGGTCCACGGGGCCAGGCGCGGGGCGAACCGTTCCAGCACGTCGCGGAGTTGCTCCTCCGGATGGTTGCTGTAGACGTACGCCCCGGCCCAGAGCTCCCGCCGGTGCAGCAGTCCGCGGTCCCGGGAGAGCAGCACGCGGCGCTCCCGCGCCGAGCGGGTGGCCAGCGCGGGGTCGCCGATGTCCTCGCTCTCGTACGCCGCGTCCACGCCGAGCAGCCGCAGCCGCCGGGCGAGCGTGCCGAGGTGGACGTCGAGCAGGAACCGCAGCGGCGCGCCCGGGACGTGCTGGGGGCGCTCCACGGCGCGTACCTCGACCAGCTCGCCCGCCCGCGGGATGTGCGAGACCGGGACGGGGCGGCCGTCCACCAGGATCTGCCCGGCCTCGGTGAGCGGGATGCCGAGCGACTCCACCACGTGGCCGAGGGTGGAGGAGCCGTCGGTGATCACGGCCGTGCGTCCCCGGCGGCGTTCATGAGCGACGAAAAGGCGCAGTTCGGGGGCGACTTCGAGGTGGATCTCCGGTCCGTTCACCTCGTCAGCATGTCATCGGTCCGGGTGGGTCGGCCAGGGGGTTTCGGGCTGCCCGGGGTGCGCTGGGAGCCCCGGCGTGCCAGGCGCTCAGGGGCGGAAGGCGTCGGCGTGTTCCTCGGCCCAGGCGGCGAAGGTGCGGGCCGGGTGGCCGGTCAGCTTCTCGACCTCGTCGGTCACCTCGGCCGGTGCGCCCTCCGACGCCGCCATGTACGCGAGCAGCGCGTCGGCGATCGGCTCGGGCACGAACGCGGCCACGGACTCCTTCCAGGCCTCCCCGGACACGGCGTTGACCGTGATGGGGCGTCCGGTCGCCGCCGCCAGGAGGCCGACCTGCTCGGCGGCGGTGAGCGATTCGGGGCCGGTCAGGTGGTATGCCCCGCCCCGCAGGCGGGGTTCGGTGAGAACGGCGAGGGCGGCCTCGGCGAGGTCCGTCTCGTCGATGGGGCTGCTGTGGCTGTGGGGGTGGGGGAGGTCGACGGAACCGCGCTCCCGTACCGAGTGCGACCACTGGTGGGCGTTGGTCGCGAAGGCGCCGGGGCGGAGCAGCGTCGTGGTGAGGGGCGAGGCGGTCAGGGCCTGTTCCACCGCGTGGTGGGAGGCGGCGATCGGGTTGTCCGGGGCGTCGGGGGCGAGGACCGAGCTGGAGGAGAGCAGCACGATGTGCTCGACCCCGGCGGCCTCGGCCGCGGCGAGGAAGGCGTCGATGCCGGAGGGTTCGGCGTAGAGGAAGACGGAGTCGACCCCGGCGAGGGCGGCCGCGAAGGTGGCCGGGTCGCCGAGGTCGCAGGCCACGACCGGCACGCCGACGGGCAGCGCGGCGGCCGGACCGGAGAGCCGTTCGGGGGCGCGCGAGGCGGCGCGGACGGAGTGTCCGGCGCGGAGCAGCAGCGGGACGAGCGCGGAGCCGACCCGGCCGCGGCAGCCGGTGACGAGAGTGGGCATGGCGTAGGAACCTCTCCTCTGAGAATATGACTGCGATGCGCATAAGTTGCGCGACGCAGATAAATGTCCTGGGGGAGCCCCCGGCCGTCAAACGTTTTCGGGGCGCGGCGGCCCCATGGGACAGGAGCAAGGGGCAGGGACGGAAGTCGGGCCGGAGGCGGGCGCGCCTACAGTTCCCCCATGTCCCTCATGAAGATCATCGATCTCGAACCCGGCGACGCCAGACTGGCCGACGACCTGCTCCCCGTCCTGCGCGAACTCCGTCCCCACCTCACCGAGGACCTCTTCCGGGAGGTGTACGAGCGGGGGTACGGGCAGGGCCTGCGGTTCAGCGCCGCCTACGACGACCGGGGCGTCTGCGTGGGCGCGGCCGGGTGGCGCGTCGTCGACAACACCAGCCAGATCCGGATGCTGTACGTCGACGACCTGGTCACCGCCGAGGCCGCTCGGTCCACCGGGGTCGGCCGGAAGCTCCTCGGGTACCTGGAGGAGCGGGCCAAGGAGGCCGGTTGCCGGCACCTCAACCTGGACTCGGGCACGCACCGCACCGACGCCCACCGCTTCTATCTGCGGGAGCGGCTGGACATCGTCGCGTTCAACTTCGACAAGACCCTCGACTCGGACTGAGCACGGGACGGAAGGGCCGGACGGGGGCGGACGGGCCGGGCTCGGCCGAGGGGGTTCAGCGCGGTGCGAACGCCGTCGGGGACACCCCGACCGTGGCCGTGAAGTCCCTGATCAGATGGGCCTGGTCGCTGTAGCCGAGTTCGGCGGCGAGCGCCGCCCAGTCCACCCCGGGGTCCGACTCGGCCCGTTCCAGCGCCTCGTGGATCCGGTAGCGGAGGATGACCCACTTGGGTCCGACGCCGACGTACGCCGAGAAGAGCCGCTGGAGGGAGCGGGGGGACAGCCCCCCGGCGCGGGCGAGTTCGTCGACGCGGCGCACCGTGCGGTCCGTGCGCACCAGCTCGACCAGGGCCATCGCGCGTTCGGCCTGTGGGTCCGGCCGGGGCGCGAGCGCCAGCAGATACGCGTCGAGCGCCGCCACCCGCTCGTCCTCGTCCGCCGGGTCGAGCACGGCCGACGGCGGGGCGGGCGGGGCGAACACCTCGGCCGCGGGCAGCCGTCGGCCCGTCCACTGCGCGACCGGCCGGTCCGGTGCGAACGGCCGGAACCCGCCGGGCCGGAACTGCACGCCGCAGACCCGGCCCCGGCCCTCCAGCTTCTGCGTGAAGAGCTTCAGCCCGATGCCCGAGACCTCCACGAAGTCGGCCTCGTGCTCGTACCGCTGGAAGACCAGGTTCACGGACGGGTGCGGCACCAGGTGGGAGGCGTACGGCTGGGACAGGTCCCAGTCGATGAGCCAGTAGTGCTCCAGGTACGGCCGGAGTCCGGCGGCGGGTTCACGGCGGCGGAAACGTACCTGTGCGAAGAGTTCGGGGGCGTGGACGATGCCCCGGGTGTCGCGTCGAGGACCGGCCATGGCGGCGATTTTATGGCGTGCTTCGCGGGGCGCGGATTTTTCGTGGGGCGATGACGCGTTTCTTCAAGCGCCTGGCCGTCGCGGCGTGCAGGGTCGGCGGATGAAGAAAATGAGCGAACTGCTGGAGACGGCCGCCGCCCGGGCCGTGCCGGTGCTGAACGGGATCGACGACAGCAGCCTCGAAGCCCCCACGCCCTGCGCGGAGTACGACGTGCGGGCGTTGATCAACCACCTCTTCCAAGTGGTCGTCAACTTCCAGGCGCTGGCGGCCCGGGAGCCGGTCGAGTTCGGCGAGGCCCCGGACGTCGTCACGGGGAACTGGCGGGCCCGCTTCGGCGAGGAGACCGGCAAACTGGTGGCGGCCTGGGCGGTGCCCGGCGCGGAGGAGGGCACCGCGGGGGCCATGCAGCTGCCGGCCAGGACCGTCGGGCACATGGTGCTGGGCGATCTGACCGTCCACGCCTGGGACCTCGCGCGGGCCACCGGCCAGGACTTCGCGCCGGACGCCTCCGTGCTGGACGAGATCGGCCCCGCGCTGGCCGCGATGGCGCCGATGGCCAGGGAGTCGAAGGTGTTCGGCGAGCCGCACCCCGTGCCGGAGGGGGCCGGTCCCTTCGAGCGGGTGCTGGCGCTGACCGGCCGCGATCCGCACTGGCGGGCGCCCGGCGCGTGACCCGGTGACGCGGTCCCGGTGGATGTGTCCCGGTGACGTGTCCCGGGCGTACGGGCGGCCCCGTACGCCCGGGAACGGGCCGGGGGGCCGCTCGCGCCCGTACGCCGGAGAGAACGGGGCGTGGCGTGGTGTGGCGTGTCCGGCCGGTCAGCGGCTCCACACGTGCAGTGCGTCGCCCGACTCCGACACCGTGTACCAGGTGCCGTCGCCCAGGGCGGTGGGTGCGCCGGAGACCGGGAAGGGGTACGCGAGTTGCGCGGTCACCCGCATCTCCTCCCCGGCCGTGCTCACCAGCCAGTGGCGCGCCTCGCCGTACTCCTCGTCCCGTGCCGACGTACCGGCGACGACGGTCTCCTCGTCGAGGAAGCCGCACTTGTAGTCCCAGAGCGTCTCGTCGGCGTCCTGGTCGTCGGGGTCGGCCCCGGGGTGGCGGGGGACGGCGTGCTCGGTGTCGAGTTCGGCCAGGACGGAGCCGTCGTCGACACGGTGCACGCCGAGCGTCTCCTCGTAGTGCGTCACCGTCAGGAAGCGGTCGCCCGAGGGGCTCACCGCCGTCAGGATGCGCTCGTCGTTGCAGAACCGCTCGACGGAGAGCTCCTCGCCGTCCCACCTGCCCCACAGCAGCGGCACCCCGTCCTGCCCCTCGCCGACGCCCAGGCCCATTCGGGCGGGGTCGGGGTGCGGGACGTGGTCCGAGCCGGCCGCCGCCGTCTCCGCGTCCGCCCGGCCGAGGACCCGGCCGTCGGCGGCGTCGATGACCAGCCATTCGTCCAGCGCCTCCGGATCGGGCCCCGAGGCGGCGACGGGACCGCGGATGTGGGCCCACACGAGCGTGCCGTCCGCCGAGAACACGGCCGAGCCGCTGTCCGGGTACCGGTGCCGGACATCGGTCGCGTACTCCTCGAACCCGGCGTGGAGCGTGCGGCAACTGCCCTCCCAGCAACCGTGCGCGACCTCCCAGCGCACCGCGCCCGTCGGGTCCACCGCGCGCACCGCGTGCACTCCGGCGAAGACCGCGAGACCGGCGTCCGGCGCCACCGCGAAGGTGCCGAAGTGGCGGGGCCAGGGCGCGGGGAAGCGGACCGTCGGAGCGTTCGCCGTGCCTGCCGTGCCTGGTGTGTCTGATGCGCCCGCCGTGCCTGCCGAGTCCGCCGTGTCCGGGGCGTTCGCCGCGTCCGGGGCGAGCACGACCAGTTCGGTGTCGCCGCGCTGGACGAGCAGTCGCCGGCCGGGCCCCCGTCGGGGTGCGGTGCGGGCCACCGGACCAGGGACGGGACGTCCGCCGCGGCCCGCTCCCGGTCCAGCGGTGCGGCGAACGTGGTGACAAGGCGTGCGGTGACGGCGTCGACCATGGGCCGGGCCTCCCTCTCGTGCTCCGGTGCCGCGCCGGTACGGGGAAGGGCGTGCGGCCGTGCCGCGACCGGGTCGCACCCGAACGCCCCGCCACCGTTCACCGTTCACCGTTCCTCGGACAGCCGAGTGGTCAAGTGTTCGACGTAGTATCCCCGCCGGTGTCCGGGTCAGCCGGGGCGGGCGTCGGGGACGACGGCGACCGGGACGGGCGCGTAGTGCAGCATCGCGTGGCCCACCGGCCCGAGGCGGAAGCCGTGCCACCCGGTGTTCCGGCGGGCCCCGACGACCAGGAGTTCCGCGCCCTCGGCGGCCTCGATGAGGCTCTGGTGCGTCGGCCCCCGCACCACCGACCGGTGGATGACGACGCCGGAGGTACCGGCCGGATCCAGCCGTTCCAGCACCTCCTCCAGATGCTCTTCGGCCTCCCGGTGGTAGGAGACGGCAGGGGAGCCCGCGATGAGCGGATGGCCCATGGGCCCGTGGGCGGGGCCGCGCCAGACGCGTACGGCGACCAGTTCGCCCCGGCGGGCCGCCGCCCGTTCCAGCGCGAAGAACGCGGCCGGTGCGGGCGTGGCGGAGTCGCTGATCCCGACGACGATGCGGCCGGGGTGCGCCGGGGGCCCGGACGGGTGCGCCGGGACGACCACCACCGGGCAGTGGGACCGGCCGGCGAGCGACAGGCTGACGGAACCCAGCAGCATTCCGGCCACCCGGCCCCGGCCGCGCGAACCGAGAACGAGCAGGGAGGCCTCCCGGCTCTCCTCGACGAGCGCCGTCACGGTGTCCTCGGCCCGCACGACGGCCTCCGCGGCGACCCCGGGGCCGAGCCGCCGGGCCCGGTCGGTGGCTTCCGCGACGAGGCGCCCGGCGATGACCTCCTCCGTGGGGCGTTCGGTGTCGAAGACGTCGTGCACGCCCTCGTAGCGTTCCCACAGGGACGCGTGGACGACCCGCAGGGGCAGTCGGGAGCGCGCCGCCTCCGCCACCGCCCAGTCCAGGGCGCGCAGACTCCCCTCCGACCCGTCCACCCCGACGACCACGGGGAGCGACATCGCTCCCACCGCCTTTCGTGCCTCGGTGCTTCCGTGCTCCGGTGCTTCGGCGCTCTCGCGTCCGGCTCCCCGGTCTCCCGTTACGGCTCGATCGTCAGCACCTGATCCATGGGCCGGCGCGGGGTGCGCGGCCCCGTGGGCCCGTATCCCAGCCGGACGATCATCTGGGCGTGGCCCGAGCCGTGCACCGGGTCGCGCAGCAGCCAGCGCAGGTCCGGCCATTCGAGGGGCTGGGTCGCGAACGCCGTGGACACGCCGTGCAGCGTGGCCGTGAGCAGCATCCGTTCCAGGGCCTGACCGGCGCGGAGCCAGTCGACGGCGTGGTCGCCCGCGGTGGACAGCAGGGCCAGCTGCGGCCGCTTCTCGAACGGCACGCGGGGCCGGCCGGGCTGCGGAGCCGTCCCCAGGAAGTCGCGGGCGGTCGCCCGTGCCGAGGCGTCGCGGGGGCCCATGGCGTAGTCCGTGATGCCGTCGACGGGGGCCTCGGTCCTCGTGTCCCGGGTCCAGCTCCGCTGCTCCGCCTCCCGCGCCGGGTCCTCGCGGGCGTAGCCCTCGGCGTCCCGGATCAGGTCCAGCACCGCCTCCAGGTGCGGGGAGGCCAGGAACGCGAACTCCGCGCCCTCCGCCCGGGCCGCCCCGACGAGCAGCTCCCGGATCTCCGGCGGGATCCGCTGCTCGTCGAACGGGTAGCGGCTCGTGTGCCGCTCCCGGATCGCGGGGTACAGCGCGGCGAGCGCCGCATCCCCGCCACCGTCCGCGTCCCCGCCTCCGCCACCGTCCGCGTCCCCGTGCCCGGTTTCGCCGGTGTTCCCGTCGGTGCGGTGGTCGAGCCGTACGGTGGCCAGCATCGCGGGGGCCGACGGGTCGGGCAGCAGCGTCGTGACGGCGTGCAGCCCGCGGTGCGCGGCGGACACCCGCAGGTTCAGCAGCGCCGCGCCGCAGCCCACGTGCAGCGCCCGGGTGGCCGGGTCCTCCTCGGGCAGCGCGCGGTCGAGGTCGGCGAGGAGCGTGACGGTCCGGCCCGCCCGGGTGGCGCGGAACCGCCAGGGCTGGGCGTTGTGCATGGACGGGGCGGCAGCGGCGTCGGCGACGAGTTCGGTCAGCGTCGCGTCGTCGAGTGACTGGCTGGACATCAAGGACTCCCCGGATCGGGAACGGTCGATGCCCCTCCAGCATGGAACAGATGGGGGACCGACGCGGTCCGAGAACACCGCGAAGGGCGGGGACCGGGCCCCGCCCTCATCCGTTGTGCGCCGTGAACTCCCAGGTCAGGGCCATACCAGGCAGTACGCCTGGTGTCCGGCGTCGTGCAGCCGGTGGGAGAAGTCCTGCCATTCGTGGAGCAGCCGGTAGACGTTGAACGCGTCCTGCGGGCCGCCGCGGTCGGGGACCGTGGACCAGATGAACGCCGCGGCGCCCACCGACTCCTCGCCGACGCCGCGCAGCGGGTCGACGACCGTCATCGGGAGCTTGACCACCGCGTAGTCGGGGTGGAGCACCACCAACTCCAGCGGGGGAACCCGGTGCAGGGGTATGCCCTGTATCCCGGTGAGGACCATCGCCGCCACCGTCTCCGGCTTGATCTTGGTGAACATGCCGCCCATGCCCAGTTCGTCGCCGCCGAGCTCCTCGGGGCGCATCGAAATGGGCACGCGTGCCGCGGTGGCCCCGTCGGGGGCACCGAAGTACTTGTAGGTCACCCCCACCCGGCCACCACTCCTGCTTCCGACCTCGCCGTCCTGCGCACCACCGGACCGTATGGCCTGTTCGCGCCTTGCCTCGCGCCTCGCCTCACGCCGGTGCCGACCCCGCCGGGCAGGCTCGGGCCCCGGGCCGCCGGTCCCTTCGCCCACTCCGCCACCGCGATGCATATCTCATCCACCCGACTGCTACTCAGGAGACACAGCCCCTACCCAGGAGACACAGCTCTGCCGCGCAACCCGATCATCGTGTCAGTGACCTCCCCCGAGGACGTGCGGTGAAACACCTGTCCGCAAGTCCGTCCCAGGCTCTGACACCATGGCGTATGTGAGCTTTCCCTATGACGCCCCAGTTTCGCAGACGCTTTTCGACCGCGCGTCCCTCGTGACGCCCGGCGGCGTGAACTCTCCCGTCCGTGCTTTCCGGGCCGTGGGCGGTACGCCCCGGTTCATGGTGTCCGGCACCGGTCCGTACCTCACGGACGCCGACGGCCGGGAGTACGTCGACCTCGTGTGTTCGTGGGGGCCGATGATCCTCGGCCACTCCCACCCGGAGGTCATCGCCGCAGTCCAGGAGGCCGTCGCCCGCGGCACCTCGTTCGGCACGCCGGGCGAGGGCGAGGTCGCGCTCGCCGAGGAGATCGTGGCCCGGGTCGAGCCCGTGGAGCAGGTGCGGCTGGTGTCGTCCGGCACCGAGGCGACCATGTCCGCGATCCGGCTGGCCCGCGGCTTCACCGGCCGGGCCAAGGTGGTGAAGTTCGCCGGCTGCTACCACGGCCACGTGGACGCGCTGCTGGCCGCCGCCGGGTCCGGGGTCGCGACCTTCGGCCTCCCGGACACCCCGGGGGTCACCGGTGCGCAGGCCGGCGACACGATCGTGCTGCCGTACAACGACCTGGACGCCGTCCGGGAGGCGTTCGCCGCGCACCCCGGCGAGATCGCCTGCGTGATCACCGAGGCGTCGCCGGGCAACATGGGCGTCGTGCCGCCGCTGGACGGTTTCAACGCCGGGCTCAAGGAGCTCTGCGCCGCGAACGGGGCGCTCTACATCTCCGACGAGGTCATGACCGGTTTCCGTACCTCGAAGGCCGGCTGGTTCGGCGTCGACGGGGTGCGGCCCGACCTGATGACCTTCGGCAAGGTCATGGGCGGCGGCTTCCCGGCCGCGGCCTTCGGCGGGCGCGCGGACGTGATGGCGCACCTCGCCCCGGCCGGTCCCGTCTACCAGGCGGGCACCCTCTCCGGGAACCCGGTCGCCACCGCCGCCGGCCTCGCCCAGCTGCGACTGCTCGACGACGCGGCGTACGCCGCGGTGGACGCGGTCTCCGCGGAGATCCGCGGGCTGGTCGGCGAGGCGCTCGCCAAGGAGGGCGTGGCGCACACGGTGCAGGCGGCGAGCAACATGTTCTCCGTCTTCTTCACCGACCGGCCGGTGCGGAACTACGAGGACGCGAAGCAGCAGGAGGCCTTCCGCTTCACCGCGTTCTTCCACTCGATGCTGTCGCAGGGCGTCTACCTGCCGCCGTCGGCCTTCGAGTCCTGGTTCGTCTCCACCGCCCACGACGCGCGGGCCGTCGAGCGCGTCGCCGCCGCCCTGCCCGCCGCCGCCCGCGCCGCCGCGGAGGCCACGGCATGAGCGGGAACACGGGCTCCGGCGGTGCCCGCAAGGACAAGGACATCACCGTCGTCCACCTGATGCGGCACGGCGAGGTGCACAACCCGGAGGGCGTGTTGTACGGGCGCCGCCCCGGCTACCACCTCTCCGAGCTGGGCCGGCGGATGGCCGACCGGGTGGCCGAGCACCTGGCGGGCCGCGACATCACGTACGTCGTCGCCTCCCCCCTGGAGCGGGCCCAGGAGACGGCCACGCCGATCGCCCGGGCGCACGAGCTGGACCTGGCCACCGACGAACGGCTCATCGAGGCCGCCAACGTCTTCGAGGGCAAGACGTTCGGCGTCGGGGACGGCGCGCTGCGCAAGCCGGACAACTGGAAGCACCTCACGAACCCGTTCCGGCCGTCGTGGGGCGAGCCGTACATCGAGCAGGTCGTGCGGATGATGGGCGCGCTGGACGCGGCGCGCGACGCGGCGCGCGGTCACGAGGCGGTGTGCGTCAGCCACCAGCTGCCGATCTGGATCGTGCGCAGCTTCGTCGAGCGGCGGCGGCTGTGGCACGACCCGCGCAAGCGGCAGTGCACCCTCGCCTCGCTGACCAGCTTCACGTACCAGGGCGACAAGATCGTGTCCGTCGGGTACACGGAACCGGCGCGGGACCTGGTGCCGACGCATCTGCTGGCGGGGGCGAAGCCGGTGAAGGGCAAGTCGAAGGCGTTCGGCGCGTAGCCGGCCGGTGCGTAGTCGGCCCACCGGTCCGCCGGTCCACCGGTCGTGGGGCCGGGCGGGGCCGGGCAGGTCCGGACGGGGCGGGGCGGGGTGGCGGAGGACCCCGCCCCGCCCCGTTCTGCTGTTCCCGTCCCGTCCCGTCCCGTCCCGCCCCGGCCCGTCAGTCGTTCCGCCGCCCCGGCCCGTCTGTCCGCCCGTGCTGCTGCCGTTGCCCCGGCCTGTCCGTCCGCCCGCGCTGTTGCCCCGGTGCGGCCCACCCCCGACACTCTGTTAGGTCATGCGTTTGAGCGCGGTCCGGGTCTGGTCACATAAAGAATCATGTGCTAATTCACGGAACCCCCGTGTTGTTTCCGCCATCTAAGCCTTCGCCAGTTTGTATGGACTTGAGGCAAACGACCGCAGATGGGGTAATCATGCGCGACATCAGCCGAAGGGGTCTGCTCGGGGCCGGTCTCGGGGCCGCCGCCGCTGTCGGGGTGGCGGGCTGTGGCACCTTCGGCTCCTCCAGTGGGAGCGAGTCGGGAACCACGGGGGAGAAGGGGAGCGACGGGAGCACCCGGGGGACCGGGCCCGCGGAGAAGGACGTCCGGAAGATCGGGGACGGTTCCACCGCGGACACCGGGAAGCAGCCGCACCAGCCCGCCAAGCCGGTCCCGCTCGAACCCGGTCAGACGCCGCCGCAGTTCGTGATCTTTTCCTGGGACGGTGCGGGCGAGGTCGGCAACGGACTCTTCCCGCGCTTTCTGGAACTCGCCAAGGAGCACGACGCGGCGATGACCTTCTTCCTGTCCGGGATCTATCTGCTGCCCGAGTCCAAGAAGACCATGTACCGGCCGCCCAACAATCCGATCGGCGCCTCCGACATCGGTTATCTCACCGACGGCCACATCAAGGACACGCTGAAGAACGTCCGTCAGGCATGGCTCGACGGGCACGAGATCGGCACCCATTTCAACGGGCATTTCTGCGCGGGCTCCGGATCGGTCGCGAACTGGTCGCCCCAGCAGTGGCGGAACGAAATCGACCAGGCGATCTCCTTCGTCACCGAATGGCGCACCAACACCGGCTGGACCGACCTCGACCCGCTGCCTTTCGACTACCGCAAGGAACTGATCGGCGGACGCGCCCCCTGCCTGCTCGGCCAGGACAACCTGCTGCCCACCGCGAGCAGGCTCGGCTGGCGCTACGACGCCAGCTCGCCCGGCGGAACCCAGGTCTGGCCCAAGAAGCGCCAGGGCGTCTGGGACCTGCCGCTCCAGGCCATGCCCTTCCCCGGCCACACCTTCGAAGTCCTCTCGATGGACTACAACATCCTGGCCAACCAGTCGCTCAATTCGACCAAGGGCATGCCCTCGCGCTATCCCGGATGGCGCGAACAGGCCACCCAGTCGTATCTCGCCGGATTCAACCGCGCCTACACGACGAATCGCGCGCCCTTCTACATCGGAAACCACTTCGAGGAGTGGAACGGCGGCATCTACATGGACGCGGTCGAAGCGGTGATCAAGAAAATCGCCGGTAAGCCGGACGTTCGCCTGGTCTCCTTCCGGCAGTTCGTCGACTGGCTCGACGTACAGACCCCGGACGTCCTCGACAAGCTCCGTTCACTGGGAGTCGGTCAGGCACCCGCGGGAGGCTGGAACGCCTTCTTTAAAAAAGCCTGACAACGGGCTTTACGGGCACCGAGGGGGGTGCCCGAGATCGCCTGAACCGCCATGCGAAACTTTTCACATGAGCCATGGCCGCGCACCCCGACGCCGCTTCACCCTGCTCGCCGCCCCCGCAGCAGCCGTCGCGCTCGCCCTCACGCTGACCGCGTGCGGCGGGAACGACAACAAGACCGGCGGCGGTGGCAACACGAACTTCGTCACGGGCAGTGGCGGAATCTCCACCGTGGCCAAGGGCGACCGCGTCGCCGCCCCGAAGCTCGACGGGGAGACCCTCGACGGCAAGCAGCTCGACGTCGCCGACTACAAGGGCAAGGTCGTCGTGCTGAACATGTGGGGTTCCTGGTGCGGGCCCTGCCGCCTGGAGGCCCAGTACTTCTCGCGGGTGGCGAAGGAGACGAAGGACAAGGGCGTCCAGTTCGTCGGGATCAACACGCGGGACGCCCAAAAGGGCCCCGCGATCAGCTTCGAGGAGAACTACGGGGTCCCCTACCCCAGCCTCTTCGACCCGGCCGGCAAGCTCATGCTCCGCTTCCCCAAGGGCACGCTCCGGCCGCAGGCCATTCCGTCGACCGTCGTCCTGGACCGGGAGGGGAAGATCGCCGCCCGCTCCCTGACCGCCATCGACGCCGACAAACTGCACGAGATGATCGACCCGCTGATCGCGGAGAAGTGATCCCGTGCACACCCTTGCCGCGCTCACGGGCGAGAACGAGACCGTGATGAACGGGGCGCTGCTCGTCGCCCTGCCCATCTCCGTGCTCGCCGGGCTCGTCTCCTTCTTCTCGCCGTGCGTCCTGCCGCTGGTGCCCGGCTACCTCAGTTACGTCACGGGTGTGAGCGGCACCGACCTGGCGCAGGCCCGGCGGGGCCGGATGATCGCGGGCGCCTCGCTCTTCGTGCTCGGCTTCACCGCCGTGTTCGTCTCCGGCGGCGCGCTCTTCGGTTTCTTCGGCCAGACCCTCCTGGAGAACAGCGGGATCCTCACCAAGATCCTCGGCGTGCTGATGATCCTGATGGGCGCCTTCTTCATGGGCCTGATGCCCTGGATGACGCAGCGCGAGTTCCGCATCCACAAGCGGCCGGTGACCGGACTGGCGGGCGCCCCGCTGCTGGGCGCCCTCTTCGGGATCGGCTGGACCCCGTGCCTGGGCCCGACGCTCAGCTCGGTGAGCATCCTCGCGATGGACCAGGGCACCGCCGGGCGCGGGGCGATACTGACCGTCGCGTACTGCCTCGGCCTCGGTATCCCCTTCGTCCTCACCGCCGTCGCCTTCCGCAAGGCGCTCGGCGCGTTCGGCTGGGTCAAGAAGCACTACGCCTGGGTGATGCGGATCGGCGGCGGAATGATGATCGTGACCGGTCTGCTCCTGCTCACAGGTGTGTGGGACACGATGATGCAGCAGGTACAGGGCTGGTCCAACGGCTTCACGGTGGGGATCTGAGTTCCATGAGCAACACCAAGTCCAACCCCGCCCCGGAGCAGCAGCGCCGGGACGAGGAGAGTTCCTCCGGACCGGGCGCCGACGGCACCCGGCTCTCCACCGCGCCGCGCGAGGAGAACGAGACCGGCCTGCCCGCCATGGGCTTCGTCGGCTGGGCCCGCTGGTTCTGGCGGCAGCTCACCTCGATGCGGGTCGCGCTGATCCTGCTCTTCCTGCTGTCGCTCGGCGCCATCCCCGGCTCGCTGATCCCGCAGAACAGCGTGGACGAGCTGAAGGTGGAGGCGTTCAAGAAGGCGCACACCACCCTCACGCCGGTCTACGAGAAGCTCCAGTTCTTCGACGTCTACAGCTCGGTGTGGTTCTCCGCGATCTACATCCTGCTGTTCGTCTCGCTCATCGGCTGCATCGTGCCGCGCACCGGCCAGTTCGTGGGCCAGCTGCGCAGCCGCCCGCCCGGCGCCCCCAAGCGCCTGACCAGGCTGCCCGCGTACACCACCTGGCGCACCGAGGCCGATCCCGAGCAGGTCCACGAGGCCGCGCTCGCGATCATCCGGAAGCGCCGCTACCGGGTGCACGCGGTGAACGGCTCGGTGGCGGCCGAGAAGGGCTATCTGCGCGAGGCCGGGAACCTGATCTTCCACGTCTCCCTGATCGTGATGCTGGTCGCGTTCGCCTGCGGGCAGCTCTTCAAGTCCGAGGGCGGCAAGCTGATCGTCGAGGGCGACGGCTTCGCCAACACGCTCACGCAGTACGACGACTTCAAGTCCGGCTCGCTGTTCGACCACGACTCGCTCACCCCGTTCAGCTTCACGCTCGACGAGTTCACCGGCACGTACGAGCGCAGCGGCCCCCAGCGGGGCACGGCCCGGACCTACGAGGCGCACGTGACGTACGCGGAGGGCGCGTACGGCAAGCCGAAGAAGACCGTCATCAGGGTCAACGAACCCCTCGTCGTCGGCAGCACCAAGGTCTACCTCAACGCCCACGGCTACGCGCCGGTCGTCTCCGTCAAGGACGGCAAGGGCAAGGAGGTCTACCGGAACGCGGTGCCGCTGCTGCCGATCGACAACAACGTCACGTCGAGCGGGGCGATCAAGGTCCTGGACGGCTACCGCGACAAGAACGGCAAGAAGACCCAGCTCGGCTTCCAGGCGTTCTTCGTGCCGACCTTCGCGGGCAGCGGCAAGGGCACGATGTTCTCGCAGTTCCCGGCCGCCGACTTCCCCGTGCTGGCCCTCAACGGCTACCACGGCTCCCTCGGCGTGGACTCCGGGCTGGCGCAGAACGTCTACCAGCTGGACAAGTCCAAGATGACGGAGTTCAAGGACGCCGACGGCAATCAGCTCAAGCAGCGGCTGCTGGTCGGCGAGACCATGAAGCTGCCCGACGGCGCCGGCTCCATCACGTTCGAGGGCCTCCAGGAGTGGGCCAGCTTCCAGATCACCGAGCAGCCGGCCAGCGGCTGGGCGCTCGGCGGTGCGGTCGCCGCGATCGCCGGACTCGCGGGCTCGCTGTTCATCCAGCGGCGCCGGGTCTGGGTGCGGGCGGTGCGCGGCGCGGACGGCGTCACCGTCGTCGAGATGGCGGGCCTGGGCCGCAGCGAGTCCGCGAAGCTGCCCGAGGAACTGGCCGACCTCGCGGTCGAACTCGTCGCCTCGGCGCCCCCGGTACCCGACCCCGATCCCGAGTCCGATTCCGGGTCCGAGCCCGGCTCGGAGTCCGGTTCCGGCTCCACGTCCGAGCCCGCATCCGGGTCCGGCGCCGCATCCGAGTCCGAGCCCGGTTCCGGGTCCGGGACCGACCCCGACGCCGGACCCGAATCGGATTCCGACGCCGTCGAAGAATCCTCCGAAGATCCTGCCGAAGGGGCTGAGAAGTGAATCTCGCCGCCGCTACCAACGAGAACCTGGCGCACACCAGCAATGTGCTGATCTATTCGGCGATGGCCGTCTACACCCTGGCCTTCCTCGCGCACATCGCGGAATGGGTGTTCGGCAGCCGCAGCAAGGTCGGCCGCACCGCCGCCGCCCTGACCGGGGCCGGGACCGGGGCCGCCGCCCAGGTGAAGGTGCAGGTCGCGCAGAAGGGCGGCGGGACCGCCGTCCTGGACCGCCCGAAGATCGTCACGCGCGCCGCAGCCGGTTCCCGCGACGTCCCGGACGGGCCCGGCGCGGCCGGCGGCACGCTCAAGGGCGACCTGTACGGGCGGGTCGCGGTCTCCATGACCGTGCTCGCCTTCCTCGTGCAGGCCGCCGGCGTCATCGCCCGCGCGATGTCCGTGCAGCGCGCCCCCTGGGGCAACATGTACGAGTTCTCCATCACCTTCTCCACGGTGGCGGTCGGCTCGTACCTGGTCCTCCTGGCGCTGGGCAAGAACGTCCGCTGGATGGGGCTGCTCCTGGTCACCACCGTCCTGCTGGACCTCGGCATCGCGACCACGTGGCTCTACACCGACAGCGACCAGCTGGTGCCCGCGCTGCACTCGTACTGGCTGTGGATCCACGTCTCCACCGCCATCTTCTGCGGCGCCGTCTTCTACCTCGGCGCGGTCGGCACCCTGCTCTACCTCTTCCGCGACAGCTACGAGAGCAAGCTCGCCAGTGGTGGTCAGCCCGGCGCGTTCGCCCGCTCCGTGCTCTCCCGGCTGCCCGCCGCCGCCTCGCTCGACAAGTTCTCGTACCGCATCAACGCCGCGGTCTTCCCGCTGTGGACGTTCACGATCATCGCGGGCGCCATCTGGGCGGGCGACGCGTGGGGCCGCTACTGGGGCTGGGACCCCAAGGAGGTCTGGTCCTTCATCACCTGGGTCGCGTACGCCGCCTACCTGCACGCCCGCGCCACCGCGGGCTGGAAGGGCCGCAAGGCCGCCTACCTGGCGCTGCTCGCCTTCGGCTGCTGGCTCTTCAACTACTACGGCGTGAACATCTTCGTCACCGGCAAGCACTCCTACGCGGGCGTCTGACCGGCCCGGACCCGCAAGGCCCCGTACCGGCAAGCTCTCCGGACGCGCAAGGGCTCCGCACCCGTACGGGTGCGGGGCGCCCGGCACGGGGCCACGCTGGAACCATGACCGATGCGAGCCCCGTCATCGAGTACGGCACCAGCGAGACCCGCGGTGACCTGCACGTCCTGCGGTTCACCGTACGGCTGCCCCACCCCGTTCCACGGGTGTGGGCAGCCGTTGCCGATTCCGGGGGACTGAGCGGCTGGCTCGCCGGGGCCGACCCGTTCCAGCGGCGCATGGGCGGCGCGATCACGCTCCGCCCGCTGACCACCGAACGGGACGGGGACGCCGCCCCCGTCCCGGGCACCGTCACCGCCTGGGACGTCGAGCGGGTCGCCGAGTACACCTTCGAGGAGCCCTGCGGCCGGGTCCGCTTCCACCTGGAGCCACCGCGCGGCGACCATGTGCTGCTGCGCTTCACCAACGAGTTCCGGGGCGACGACGCCCTGCGCCTGGACCGCCTCGCGAGCTGGCACGACCACTTCCTGTACCTCGTGGACGCCCTCGACGGCTACCCGGCCGACTGGTCGAGGTGGACCCCGGTGCGCTGGGCCGAACTGCGCGAACAGTACGCCGCGGCCGAACGGTGAACCCCGGGTACTACGGAGTCGTGGCCGGGGGCAGGCACTTGGCGTCCGGCGCTTCCCTCTCCGGCCAGGCGAGCGTCACGAACCGCTGGAGGGCGTCGTCGGCCGACAGTTCCACCACCGGGACCGCCTTGTTGTGCGGGTTGCCGTGGTTGTCCAGGCAGATCCAGCCGCTGGCGCCCGACACCTTCAGCGATCCGTTCACCCGGGACCACTGCTCGCCCACGTCCGCGAGCTCCGGCAGCCGCCCGCCCGGGCTCGCCCGCCGGATGGCCTGCACGGCCAGCGTCATCGCGTCGTGGGCGATGATGAGCTGGCCGTCGGTGAGGTCCTCGTGCCGCGTCGGCCCGATCGGCCCGGCCGGTGCCTCCGACAGCGTGGCCAGCAGGTCCAGGAAGTCCTGGTAGTCCTTCGGGGAGCCGCCCGTCGTCGCCTTCCCCTTCGCGGGCGTCGCCGCCCAGGCGTCGGGGTGGGCCAGCGAGGCGTAGCGGACGGTGACCTTCCGGCGCAGCGCGGTCCGGTCGAGCTTCTTGTCGCTGCCCAGGTAGGAGCCCTCGTCGCCGGTCAGGACCGTGAAGGGGCGGTCCTGGCAGCCGCGCCCGCCGAGCGCGTTGATGAACTGCCGCAGCTGGACGTGGCGTCCGGCGAAGAACACCGTGTCCGCGTCCTCGGTGTCGCAGATCAGATGGGTGATGTCGCGGAAGGTGTTGGCCGTGTTGCCCTCGTCGTTGGGGTCGCTGCGCGAGGTGAACAGCTGCGGCTGGTAGCGGGTGCCCCGGACCAGCCGGGTGAAGGCGGTGCGCAGGGTGTCGGTGTAGTGGTCGCCGGTCCGGGTGTCCTGGACCAGCAGCGCCCTCTCCGCCTTGACCTGCCCGTAGTGGGCCAGGGCCGCGGCCTCGTCCCGGTTGGTGGGGGAGACCCGGGCCAGCCCGGGGAACGGGTCGGTCCGCGGGCCGTTGGCGATGTCGTCGGCGGTGATGGTGGTGCCGACGACCGCGATGTGCGCGGCGGTCAGCTCCCGTACCGCCGACTTGATCTCGGTACTGCTGGTGGCGACGCCCGACACGGCCCGCAGGTGGTCCGGGGCGCCGGTCATCCTCTTCAGCCGCTCCACGGCCGGGCGCCACAGCAGGTTGTTCTTCCCGCTGTTGGCGAGCACCAGCCGGATCTTCGGCACCTGGCCGTTGGAGAGCCGGTTGGCCCGGTACTGCGCGGCGAACGCGCCCTGCAGCTCGTGCTGCACCTTCGTCCGCATCGCCCGGTCCGTCGAGGTCAGCGGCAACAGCAGCGCGACCGTGGCGTACCGGCCGGGCTTCAGGGTGGCGTTCTCCCGGGCGATGGCCGCCACGACCTCGGTCAGCTGGGGCCGGCCGAAGTCGTAGGTGCCGCCGTCGGCGACGCCGACGCACTCCTCGCTGCCGACGGGCCGCTCGACGCCCTTCGCGCAGGAGCGGTCCTCGGGGGCGGTGATCCGGCCGAACGCGTACCAGCCGCCGGTGACGGCCAGGGCGCCGGCGACCACCGAGGAGACGACCTTCTGCCGGGTGGTGTACCAGAGCCGGTAGCGCAGCGGGTTACGCATCGTCGCCTCCGGGCGGCATGGACAGCGGGCGCCAGGCCCGGATGTCGCGCGGCCAGTACTTCGCCGCGTCCCACAGATCGCTGTTGCCGGTCGGATGGCGGCCGGAGAGCTGCCGCAGTTCGTGTGCCATCTTGTCGATCACCTCTTCGTCCGGCAGGGCCAGCGGATCGGACAGCAGCCAGAGGCCGTGCAGCAGCCGGCGCAGCCGCGTGTGCAGCTCCGCGGCCGGTGGCTCCAGCCCCTGGGGCGGTGCGTGGTCGGCCCGGCCGAGCGCGACGGCGCGCCGGGGGTCGGGGCCGGTGGCCCCCGGGGCGCGGGGGTACGGCGCCGAGGCGATGAAGCGCAGCGAGCCCAGCCACCCCAGGACGTCCGGCTCGTCGAACCGCAGCCGCAGATGGGCCACGCACGCCTCCGCGTCGCCCAGCACCAGCTTTTGGTGCAGCAGGTACGGGATGCCCGGGAGGCGCCCGCCGGGGGCGTACGCCCCGCGCAGCGTGACGTGCACCGCCTGCCACACCCCGTGCGAGGGGTGGTCGTCGTCCTGGAAGCGCAGCCGGTGCAGGAGCAGGGTGCGCAGCAGCGGGTCGGCGACGAAGTGACCGGGCCCGGCCGGCCAGCCGTCGGCCCGCAGCGCGTCGCGCATCCGCAGCGCCACGTCGCCGTCCGGCGCGCCCCGGCCCAGCCGGTTCTCCGCGAGCAGCCGGGCGGAGTCCTCGCCGTGCGCGGCGGCCAGTACGCCGAGGTGGTCGAGGCGTTGCGCGGGCCCCGGCAGCAGCCGGGCCAGCAGTTCGTCGGCGACCCGGGCGGGCGCCCGGTCCTCGCGCACCTCCACCACGGCGTCCAGCAGCGACCCCGGCACCAGCGCGGCGGGATCGGGCGACTGGCCCGCCGCCAGCGCCAGCAGCTCCACGGCCAGCGGGCGCCCGCCGGTCAGCCGGTGCACCCCGCGGGCCAGCCCGGCCCGGGTACGGCCCCGGGGGTCGTGCCGGTCGAAGGCGGAACGCACCTGCTCCGGGTCGAGCGGGGTCAGCTCGACGGCCAGGATGCCGGACGTCACGCCGGTGCCCCGGGACCAGTGCGAGACGTGTGCCACCTCCGGCAGCCGCCGCCGCACGGCGTGGGCCAGCCCCTCGTGATCCCGCACCCGCGAGGTGGCGAACACCGCGATTCGGTCGTGCGTCCCGGCGGCCCGCTGCCGCAGCAGCGGCCCCACCAGCTGCCGGCCCAGCGGTACGTGCGCGTTGTCGACGAGCAGCACCGGGCGGCCCCGGCGGGCACCCCGCGCCAGCCCCCCGTACGCCCGGACCAGGTCCTCCGCCATCGCGAGCACCAGATGGTCCTCGGCCCGGCGGCGCAGGTCGCCGCCGCGCTCGAAGTCGACCGCCAGCTGACGCAGCCCGACCCGGCCGTTGCCGCCCGCGTGCGGATAACGCCCGTACCAGTCCGCCGAGCGCCGCTGGAACCGGCTGAACGATTCCTCCATGACCGTCTCGACCGTGGCCTCGGCGACCATCCCGGCCATCGGGGCCACCGAGTCGAAGGCGTTGGCGGCCAGCTTCGTCAGCACCTTGGCGACCCAGCCGGCCGCCGCGTCGGCGCGGCCGTCCACGGTCGCCAGCAGCGGGCCGAGCGACTGGAGGTCCCGCTGCGCCCGGGTCTCGTCCTCCCGGGTCCAGGAGATGGAGGCGACGGCCACCAGCCCGAGGCTCAGCCGGGGGAACTGCACCGGACGCGCGGCCCGTACCCGCGCCGTCAGCTGGGCGGCCAGCTGCGGCAGCGCCCCGGTCACCGGGGTCCAGCCGGGGCCCGGGTCCTCGGGCGGCAGGACGGCCTCGCAGTCGATCAGGGCGACCGGGGTGATCTCCCGGTACAGGTGGCGCAGTTGTTTGAGCACGGCCGTCTTGCCCATGCCGCGCCCGCCGGTCAGCACGACGACCGGCGGATCGGCGGGGTGCTCGTAGGCGACCCGGGCGGAGCCGTACGGGGTGAGACCGGTCAGTCGCGCCGCGAGTCCGTCGTTGCCGAAGATCGCCTCGCGCCCGTACAGATCCCTCTCCACAGCACCCCCAGCGCCGACGCTCCATCCGATCTGTCACACCGTCAACACAAGGGTATCGGGAGGGTGTTGGGGAAAGGAGAGGATTTTCGAACGATCAGGGACGGGCCGTGCGGCCACCCGGCCCCGGCATTGCGCACAGGGAGGCGTGCGGGGCGCACGGGAACGCCGGGGCCGGTGCTTCGCACGCAGGTGGTCCGGGGACACATGACGACGCCGCCCCCGCCCGGACGAGGGGCGGGGGCGGCGGCAAGCGACGGCGTGTGTGGGGGGCGGGGACTCACGAGGCGGGCGGGTTCGGCTCCTCCGGTCCCGTTCCGCTCTCGCGACGCTTCAGCTCCTCCTCGCGGCGGCGCAGGTCCGCCTCCCAGTCCTTGAGGAGCGACTCGTCCTTCTTGTTCTCGTCCTTCAGCGCCTTCAGGAACTCCGGATTGTCGTCCGGCGCCACCCACTGCGTGCGGTGGTTGCGGTGCCACTCGGACGGGGTGCGGCCCCCGGCGGGCGCGTGGCGCGTCCTGCCCGCGGCCAGCCAGACGATCGGGCCCACGATCCAGAAGAGCAGGATGATGAAGACCCAGGCGATCTTCGGCAGGTGCTTCGCCTCGTCCTCGGGGGTGTTCAGGCAGTCGATGAACGCGTAGATCGTCAGCGCCAGCGGCAGAAGATAGATCAGAGCCCGAAGCATGATGGAGAGGTCCCCCCGCGGAGAGATGGCGGGGCTTTGTCCTGCCCCGGTGTGGGGCCAGGGTAACCGGTACGCATGACATCCCACGGCAGTCGGTTCCCGTAGCGGCGGAAGCCTTCCGGCGCGGCCCCGTCGCGGGGCCGCGCACGCCCCGGAGCCGACCGCACGACCGACCCGCGACCGGCCCCGGAGCCGACCCTTCCGACCGGCCCGGGACCGGCCCCGGAGTCGACCCTTCCGACCGGCCCGGGACCGGCCCTCGGAGCCGACCCTCCCGACCGACCTGCGCGCGCGGCCCGGGACCGGCCCGGGAAGGCGCGCGGCCCCGGCCCGGTGGGGTGTCGGGGGTGGGGCAGTCCGGGTGATCCACGGGCGTGGTGACAAACTGGACGGCATGGCTTACGACGATCTTCGTTCCCTTCTCCGGGCCCTGGAGCGCGAGGGCGAGCTCAAGCGCATCAAGGCCGAGGTCGATCCTCATCTGGAGGTCGGCGAGATCGTCGACCGGGTGAACAAGGCGGGCGGGCCCGCGCTGCTCTTCGAGAACGTCAAGGGCTCCTCGATGCCCCTGGCCATGAACGTCTTCGGGACCGACCGGCGGCTGCTCAAGGCGCTCGGGCTCAAGTCGTACTCCGACATCTCCGACAAGATCGGCGGGCTCCTCAGGCCGGAGCTGCCGCACGGCTTCGTCGGGGTGCGGGAGGCGTTCGGCAAGCTCGGCTCGATGGTGCACGTGCCGCCGAAGAAGGTGAAGGCGGACAGCGCCCCGGTCCAGGAGGTCGTGCTCACCGGCGACGACGTGGACCTCGACCGGCTGCCCGCGCTCTTCACCTGGCCCGGCGACGGCGGCTCCTTCTTCAACCTGGGCCTCACCCACACCAAGGACCCCGAGACCGGCATCCGGAACCTGGGGCTCTACCGCCTCCAGCGCCACGACCGCCGCACCATCGGCATGCACTGGCAGATCCACAAGGACAGCCGCAACCACTACCAGGTCGCCGCCCGGCGCGGGGAGCGGCTGCCGGTCGCCATCGCCTTCGGGGCGCCGCCCGCCGTCACGTACGCCTCCACCGCGCCGCTGCCCGGGGACATCGACGAGTACCTCTTCGCCGGCTTCCTCCAGGGCAAGCGGATCGAGATGGTCGACTGCAGGACCGTGCCGCTCCAGGTCCCGGCGCACGCCGAGGTCGTCCTGGAGGGGTGGCTGGAGCCCGGGGAGATGCTGCCCGAGGGGCCGTTCGGCGACCACACCGGCTTCTACACGCCGCAGGAACCGTTCCCCGCACTGACCATCGACTGCGTGACCATGCGCAGGCGCCCGCTGCTCCAGTCGATCGTGGTGGGCCGGCCGCCGACCGAGGACGGGCCGCTGGGGCGGGCCACCGAGCGGTTCTTCCTGCCGCTCCTCAAGATCATCGTGCCGGACATCGTGGACTACCACCTGCCGGAGGCGGGCGGCTTCCACAACTGCGCGATCGTCTCGATCGACAAGAAGTACCCGAAGCACGCCCAGAAGGTGATGAGCGCCATCTGGGGCGCGCACATGATGTCGCTGACCAAGCTGATCGTGGTGGTGGACTCCGACTGCGACGTCCACGACCTGCACGAGGTGGCCTGGCGGGCGCTCGGCAACACGGACTACGCCCGCGACCTGACCGTCACCGAGGGCCCCGTCGACCACCTCGACCACGCCTCCTACCAGCAGTTCTGGGGCGGCAAGGCGGGCATCGACGCGACCCGGAAGTGGCCCGAGGAGGGGTACACCCGGGACGGCGGCTGGCCGGAGATGGTCGAGTCCGACCCGGACACGGCGGCGCTGGTCGACCGCCGGTGGAAGGAATACGGACTGTGAGCGCGGCCGAAGCCGCGGTGGGTCCCGGCCCCGCGCGGCCGAACAGCAGGGTCAAGGCGTTCCTGCGGCTGGTGATGATCGAGCACTCGGTCTTCGCGCTGCCCTTCGCGTACATCGCCGCCCTGACCGCGATGTTCCTGGACGACGGGTCGGTCCACTGGCTCACGCTGCTGCTGGTGACCGTCGCCATGGTGGGGCTGCGGACCTTCGCGATGGCCTGCAACCGGATCATCGACCGGGAGATCGACGCCCGCAACCCGCGCACCGCGAACCGGGAGCTGGTCACCGGGGCGGTCTCGGTGAGGTCGGCGTGGACCGGGGCGCTCGTCGCCGTCGTCCTCTTCCTGGGCGCGGCGGCGCTGCTGAACCCGCTCTGCCTGGCGCTCGCCCCGGTCGCCGTCGTGCCGATGGTGGTCTATCCGTACGGGAAGCGGTTCACCCACTACCCGCACGCCATCCTCGGGATCGCGCAGGCCATGGGGCCGGTCGGGGCCTGGCTGGCGGTGACCGGCAGCTGGTCGTGGGACGCGGTGATCCTCGGGCTCGCGGTCGGGATCTGGATCGGCGGCTTCGACCTGATCTTCGCCTGCCAGGACGTCCAGGCGGACCGGGCGCACGGGGTGCTGTCGGTGCCGGCCCGGTTCGGGGTCCCGGCCGCGCTGTGGGGCGCGCGGGTCTGCCACGTGATCACGACCGGGCTGCTGGTCTGGTTCGGGCTGGCCACGGAGGCCGGGCTGTTCTACTGGGCCGGCATGGTGATCGTCGCCGTCGCCTTCGTGTACGAGCACCGGGTGGTGCGCCCGCACGACCTGTCCCGGCTGAACCGGGCGTTCTTCTCGGTCAACGGATTCATCGGCATCGCCCTGTTCGCGTGCGCGCTGCTGGACCTGCTGGTGCGGGGCCTGACGGTCTGAGCAGGCCGTTTCGGGCCGTGCCCGGCGGGGCGGCAGGTCGGTGCCCGGCGGTGTGTAACAGGGGTGTATTAGCGGGAGGCCGGGCGGAACGTGCCGCTCGGCCTCCCGCTCTTGGTGGTCAGGAACGCCCGCCGGTACGGCGACCCGTACCGAGCGGCCGGCACTCCCCACCACCGACACCGAGGAAGCAATGATGCGTTTACGCAGGATCACCTTCGCCGCCCTGGCCCTCGCCGCGGGCCTCTCGCTCACGGCCTGTCAGAACGGCGAGGACGACCAGGGACGGAACGCCCCGCCGTCCGCGTCCGGCGGGTCCTCCGCGTCCGGCGGCTCGGGCTCGGGCGGTTCGGACGAGAGCGGCAAGGACTCCGCCGGGAAGGGCTCCGGCGGGCAGGGCAGGGCCGCCGGCACCGGTTCGGGCGGGAGCGGCGGGGCCGGCAAGTGCCGTACCGACGAGCTGGAGATCACGGCGACGGACAGCACCGTCGGCGGCGACACCGAGGGGACCGTCGCGGTGGAGCTGAAGAACGGCGGCGGCCGGGACTGCACGCTCTCCGGGTACGCGGGCGTGGACCTGAAGACCGCCGCGGGGACGGTGTCCGCGGAACGCACCGGCGAGAAGGCCGACCCGATGGTCCTCAAGGACGGGAAGTCGGTGTTCTTCGGCATCACCTACCCGGTCAACGACTCGGGCGGCTCCGGCGTCCGCGTCACGGGGCTGGTGGTGACCCCGCCGAACGAGACGAAGTCGGTCACCCTCGACTGGCCGGGCGGCGCCACGCTGCCCGTCACGGACGGCTCCGGCTCCCGGGTGAAGGTCGGCCCGATGGGGAGCGCGGGCCAGGGCGAGGCCTGAGAACCGCAGGAGCGTCCCGGCCTCCGGGCCCCGTCCCGGGGCCTACGGTATGAGCGGGCGGGCGGGTGGCACGGCGCTCCGGCCGGGCGCGCGGCGGCGCAGGACGAACGCCGCCGCGACGCCCGCCGCCAGTCCGAACAGATGGCCCTGCCAGCTGACCGAGGTGTTGGCCGGGGAGATCCCCAGCAGGATCGACGAGCCCCAGGTCGCGCCGACGACCAGGCCGACGGCCATGTCGAGGAACCGGCGGTCCACGAAACCGCGCACGAGCAGATAGCCGAAGAGGCCGAAGACCAGCCCGGACGCGCCCGCCGTGTTGGAGTGCTCCGGCGAGACCAGCCAGACGCCGAGCCCGTCGATCACGATGATCAGCGCGGCCACGGCAGCGAACCGGCGGAGGTCGCCGAGCGCGGCGAGGAAGCCGAGGACCAGCAGCGGCACGCTGTTGGACGCGACGTGGTCGAAGCCGAAGTGGACGAAGGACGCGGGCACGACGTCCAGCAGCTCGGCGGCCCGGCGCGGCTCGATCCCGAAGCCGTCCAGCGCGTGACCGGTCGCCGCGTCGACGACCTCCAGCAGCCAGAGGAACGCCACCCAGCCCAGCATCAGCTTCGCCGCGGCCCGCGCCCGGTCGCCGACGCCCCGCACCGGTGCCGCGTGTTCCGAGGATGCGGTCATGGTGGCCCCCTGCCGTCCGGTATCGCTCCGTTGCCGTCCTGGTACCCGGGCTGGAAAGCACCCGGGCCGGAAAGTACGTGGGCTGGAAAGTACCCGAGCTGGAAACGCCTGGAGCACCTTCCCCGGTTCCGGTTCGGGCCAGGCGGATAGGCTCAGGAGTGTGGATTCCGGGACATCAGTGAGCCAACACCAGCGACAGCCTTGGATTGTCGGGGTTTCCGGAGCTTCGGGCACCCCTTTCGCCGCCGCCGTGCTGCGCGGGCTGCTGGCGGCGGGGGAAAGCGTCGACCTGGTGGTGAGCCGGGCCTCGCGGCTGACCCTGCTGGACGAGACCGGGATCGCGTTCCGCGACGCGCACTGGCGGGAGGACCTGCGCGCGTGGCTGGCGCGCGGTGCGGACGGGAAGCCGCACACCTTCGACACCGACATCGAGGGCGTACGGCACTGGGCGGCCGGCGACCTCGCGGCCGGGCCGTCCTCGGGGTCGTACCCGGCGAAGGGGATGCTGATCGTCCCGGCCTCGACGGCGTGCGTGGCCGGGGTGGCGCTCGGGCTCTCGAAGGACCTGCTCCAGCGGGCGGCGAGCGTGACGCTGAAGGAGCGGCGGAAGCTGGTCGTCGCCGTGCGGGAGACGCCGCTGAACGGGCAGACGCTGAAGCATCTGGTGAGCCTGGACGAGGCGGGCGCCGTGGTGCTGCCCGCCTCACCGGCGTTCTACGCGGGGGCGACGCACATCCAGGACCTGGTGGACTTCGTCGCCGGGCGGGTGCTGGACGCGGCCGGGGTGCCGCACGACCTGTACCGCCGGTGGGAGGGGGAGCTCGGCGGGGGATTCCGTGGCTCCGGGGACTGACCTCGTGGTCAGCGCTTCTTCATCGTGCGCGGCTTGCGGGTCCGGTCGACCCGGTGGGCGGCGGCGGGCTGGTGGGCACGCGAGCGGTTGGCCAGGTCCTGCAGCTCGCGCATACGGGCGTAGGCCATCTCGATCGAGTACACGGTGTTCTCACTCCTGAAGATTCGAAAGCATATTTTGGATGTTCGAGAAGATTTACAGGCGATGAAGCCTGCGTGCCTTAGATTCTACACATAGACTCGCGATACTGCTGAACAATGAAAGGTTTCAGTCACATGGACGCGGTGGACAGGCAGCTCATCCAGGCACTCAGGGAGAACGGCAGGGCCTCGTACGCCGAGCTGGGACGGCTCGTCGGACTCTCCGGGCCCAGCGTCACCGACCGCATCAACCGGCTGGAATCCGCCGGGGTCATCACCGGCTACCGCGCCACCGTCGACGCCGCGTCCCTGGGGCTCGGGGTCACGGCGCTGATCGGCATCTCGCTCTCCGACGCGGCCGACCACGAGGACGTGGCGCGCCGGCTGAAGGACCTCGCGGAGATCGAGGACGCCTGGTTCATCGCGGGCGACGACTCGTACATGCTCAAGGTGCGCGTCGGCGACGTGGACGGTCTGGAGAAGACCATCCGCCGGCTCAGCGGCACGAAGGGCGTCTCGCGCACCCGTACCACGATCGTGCTCTCCACGAAGTGGGAGAACCGGGTCGGGGAACTCCCCGAGGAGGTGTAGGCGTACCGTGGTGGAGCCCCTGGTGATACCGGGGGTTTCTCCCGGTATCACCGGCACCGGTCGCCGGGAGGGCACACAGCACGTCGACACACTGGAGGCAGCCGCATGGACGTCGGGCTCAAGCGCGAACTGGAGGAGAAGGTCCGCGCGGGAGAGCGGCTGACCCGGGAGGACGGCATCGCCCTCTACGAGTCGGACGACCTGGCCTGGCTCGGCGGTCTGGCGCACGAGGTGCGGAGGCGCAAGAACGGCGACGTCGTGCACTTCAACGTCAACCGGCACCTCAACATGACCAACGTGTGCACCGCGTCGTGCGCGTACTGCTCGTTCCAGCGCAAGCCGGGCGAGAAGGACGCGTACACCATGCGCATCGAGGAGGCCGTCCGCCTCGCGAAGGCGATGGAGGGCGAGAACCTCACCGAGCTGCACATCGTCAACGGGCTGCACCCCACCCTGCCGTGGCGCTACTACCCGCGCTCGCTCGGCGCGCTGAAGGAGGCCCTGCCGCAGGTCTCCCTCAAGGCCTTCACCGCCACCGAGATCCACCACTTCGAGACCATCTCCGGCCTGTCCGCCTCCGAGATCCTCGACGAGCTGATCGAGGCCGGTCTGGAGTCGCTGACCGGCGGCGGCGCGGAGATCTTCGACTGGGAGGTCCGGCAGCACATCGTGGACCACGACACCCACTGGGAGGACTGGTCGCGCATCCACCGCCTGGCGCACGAGAAGGGGCTCAAGACCCCGGCGACTATGCTGTACGGGCACATCGAGGAGCCCCGGCACCGGGTCGACCACGTGCTGCGGCTGCGCGAGCTCCAGGACGAGACCGGCGGCTTCCAGGTCTTCATCCCGCTGCGCTACCAGCACGACTTCGTGGACATGAAGGACGGCAAGGTCCGCAACCGGCTCCAGGCGCGGACGACGATGGCCACCGGCGCCGAGGCGCTGAAGACCTTCGCGGTCTCCCGGCTGCTGTTCGACAACGTCCCGCACGTCAAGGTCTTCTGGGTGATGCACGGGGTGCAGACCGCCCAGCTCGCGCTCCAGCACGGCGCGGACGACATGGACGGCTCGGTCGTCGAGTACAAGATCACGCACGACGCGGACAACTACGGCACGCCGAACAAGCTCGGCCGCGAGGACCTGCTGGAGCTGATCCGCGACGCGGGCTTCCGGCCCGTCGAGCGCAACACCCGGTACGAGATCATCCGCGAGTACCCGGGCCCGGACGCCGAGCGGCGCGAGTCGCCGCAGCCGATGCGCGTCTGACGCCGCCGCGCGCGACGGGATGTCCCGTGCGCGACGTGCGCGACGTGAGAACCCATGAGGAGAGAGCCCCGGCCGCCCTTCCGGCCGGGGCTCTCTCACGTTCCGGACACCGTTTTGAGGCGCTGGCAGGTAATAGTTAATCTGCATCTATGGCACTTACATTCGAGCTGGACCCCAAGTTCGACCGCACCCTGCGGGACGGCATCACCGAGCTGTGGACCGATGTCTCCAACGCGGGCGGTGCGGTCGGCTTCGTACCACCCGTCACGCCCGACGACATCCGGCCCGAACTGGTCAAGCACCTGGTCTCCATGGCCGAGGGCCGCACCCGGCTGCTGGTCGGCCTCGACGAGGAGGGCGCCGTGGCCGCCACCGCCTTCCTCGCCCTGAACACGCACCGGCTGATGGCCCACTGGCTCTGGCTCTACACGGTGATGGTCCACCCCCGGCACCAGGGCAAGGGCTACGGGCGCGACCTGATGGACGCCGTGGCCGGGGCCGCCCGCGGGATCGACGGGATCGAGGCCGTCCGGCTCACCTGCCGCGGCGGCACCGGCGTCGACCGGTTCTACGCCTCGTGCGGATACAAGGAGGTCGGCCGGGTGCCCGACGCGATCCGGGTCGCCGAGGGGGACGACCGCGACGACATCATCATGCTGCTGCCGCTCGGGCGGTGACGGGGAGGGCCCCGGGGTCGCCCGGCCCCGGTCCGGCCGGTTACGGGCGGTGGTGCGGTGGCGTGGCGGTGCGGCGGCACCTTTGGCGGAGCCCTCCGAAGTGATCGATTCCGGGTCATGCTTCACTGGTCGGGCAGGATCGAAGGACTGTCACACGTCGAGAGAGGGGCCACCTGTGTCCGCTGCCAAGCCGAGCGCGACGATCCGGTACACCGTGATGCGGCTCGGCATCTTCGTCGGATGCTTCGCCATCGCGGCCGTGGCCGTCCACTTCGGCCTGCTGCCCTCCGGGACGAACGGCTCCAATCTCGTCTGGGTGATTCTGCTCGCCCTGGTCCTCTCCGCGCCGCTCAGCTACGTACTGCTGCGCAGGCAGCGCGACGAGATGTCCGCGCAGATCGTGTCCACGGTCGACCGCGCCAAGGGGCGCCTGGAGGCGAACCGGACCCGCGAGGACCACGTCACCTCGTGACCGCCGCCCGGTGAGCGCCGTTCCGTGACCCCCGGCCGGCCCAGGGGCCTGTAAGAGCTCTGTAAGCTTCCTCACAGCCGCACACTTTTCACCCGAAACCCCAGCGCCGGAGCGCCCGCTCCTGTACTGGGGTTTTGTCGTGCCCGCAGGGTTCCGGGCGGTCGGTGCCGGGGGTGGTGACGGGCTGATGTCAAAGAATTACTTTGAGAACCTCAAAGTTCAAGTGTTAACGTACTTGCCATGAAGACCGCAGTGCGCCATCGATCCGCCGCGAGCGTCCCGCTCGTGGTGCGCCTGCACGTCGATCTCTGCCGCTGTATGTCCGCGGTCTGTTGCCGCAACGTCTGAACCGGCACCATGCAGCGGCGCCGCCCCCGACGCGGGCGCCGCATCCCGTCCCCCTCCCGCACCATCGTCCCCGTGCGCCCCGATGCGTCACATCTGGAGTGTGTCCGTGTCCGCGAATCCCGCGTCCACCGCAGCCGGCAGCAAGCCCGGCTCCGGCTTCCGCCTGCCCAAGGTCCCGTTCTGGGCCCAGATCGTCGCCGGTCTCGTGCTCGGCGTCGTACTCGGCTGGCTCACCCGCACGTACGACATCGGCTGGCTCCACACCACGCTCGACAAGGTCGGCCACATCTTCGTCCAGCTGCTGAAGCTGGCCGTCGCGCCCCTCGTCTTCTTCGCGATCCTGGTGTCGATCACCAACCTGCGCAAGGTCAACAACGCCGCCCGGCTGGCCACCCGCACCCTGCTCTGGTTCATGATCACCTCGCTGATCGCGGTCGCCATCGGCCTCACGATCGGCCTGCTCACCAACCCGGGCTCCGGAACCGGCCTCACGCCGAAGGACGGCAAGCTGCCGGAGCACGCGGGCTCCTGGCTCGACTTCCTCACCGGCATCATCCCGGACAACGTGATCACGCCGTTCGCCGAGCTGAACGTGCTCCAGATCGTCTTCATGGCCGCCGTCGCCGGCATCGCCGCGCTCCAGCTCGGCGAGAAGGCGCAGCCCATCCTCAGCCTCAGCGAGTCCGTCCTGGAGCTCCTCCAGAAGGCCCTGTGGTGGGTCATCCGGCTCGCCCCCATCGGCACCGTCGGCCTCATCGGCTACGCGATCGCCGACTACGGCTGGGACCTGATCGGCAAGTACGCCACGTTCACCGCCGACGTCTACATCGGCTGCGCCCTGGTGCTGTTCGGCGTGTACCCGCTGCTGCTCGCCACCGTCGCCAAGCTCAGCCCGCTGCAGTTCTTCAAGGGCGCCTGGCCGGCGATCCAGCTGGCCTTCGTCTCCCGCTCCTCGGTCGGCACCATGCCGGTCACCCAGAAGGTCACCGAGCGCCTCGGCGTCCCGAAGGAGTACGCCTCCTTCTCCGTCCCGTTCGGCGCCACCACCAAGATGGACGGCTGCGCCGCGATCTACCCGGCGCTGGCGGCGATCTTCATCGCGCAGATCTTCGACGTGCAGCTGGGCGTCGGCGACTACCTCCTGATCGCGTTCGTCTCGGTCATCGGCTCGGCGGCCACCGCCGGTCTCACCGGCGCGACGGTCATGCTGACCCTCACCCTCTCGACGCTGGGCCTCCCGCTGGAGGGCGTCGGCCTGCTCATGGCCATCGACCCGATCCTGGACATGATGAGGACGGCGACGAACGTCGCGGGCCAGGCGCTGGTCCCGGTGATCGTCTCGGCCCGCGAGAACATCCTCGACCGCGCGGCGTACGACTCGGCCTCGTCCTCCCCGGTCGACGAGGAGGCGCTCGACGCCGAGCCGCAGCGGGTGCCGGTCGCGGCGTAGCACCCGCACTGACCGCAGTCCTTTCGTGGGCTCCTTCCCCGGACCGGGGGAGGAGCCCACGACGCGTTGTGGGGGAGTGCGGCTGGTCGGTCGCCGGGCGGTGGGAGGGAGGGCGCGCCGTACTCTTGGGCGGGAGTGGTACGCGGGGGTGGGAGGAAGTCGACGTGGGTGCCGTGAAGAGCAGGCGGATGCCTCGGGCCGTGCGCGAGCAGCAGATGATGGACGCCGCGGTGCGGACCTTCGGGCAGCGCGGGTACCGGGCGGCGTCGATGGACGAGATCGCCGAGCTGGCCGGGGTGTCCAAGCCGCTCGTCTACCTGTACCTCAACTCCAAGGAAGAACTCTTCACGGCCTGCATCAGGCGTGAGGCGAAAGCGCTGACCGAAGCGGTGCGGGCCGGGGTGGAGCCGGGTCTTCCGGCCGATCGGCAGCTGTGGTCCGGGCTGCGGGCGTTCTTCACGCACACGGCGGAGCACCCGGACGGCTGGGCGGTGCTGCACCGGCAGGCGCGCACGCACGGGGAGCCCTTCGCCAACGAGGTGACGGTGATGCGGGACGAGATCGTCGCCTTCGTGACGGAGCTGATCGGGGCCGCGGCCCGCGAGGCGCACCACGATCCGGCGCTTCCCGGCCGGGACGTCTCGGGGCTCGCGCAGGCGCTCGTGGGGGCCGCGGAGTCGCTCGCCGACTGGGCGAACGAGACCCCGGGCGTCTCGGCGAAGGAGGCCGCGGCCACCCTGATGAACTTCTCCTGGGCGGGGCTGGAGAACCTGATGAACGGCCGCCCCTGGCAGCCCCCGGCTTCTTCCTAGCCTTCCCGGCCTTCCTGGCCGGGCTTCGGTCCCGGCGGGGGTTCCGGCGTGGGGTTCCGGCGTGGGGTTCCGGCGTGGGGTTCCGGGGCGGGGGCGGGGCGCGCAGGATCCGGCCGCCACCGGTGGGCCCGGCAGAGGCCGTTGAACAGGCGAATCCCGTGCTGCGGGCCCGCTTTTGGGCCCACCGATTGGGCCCGTTGGGTCTACTGCCGGGGCGGTGGGTCCGGCACGCTTGCGTCCGTTCGACCTGCAGTGCTGCCCACCCCCCACGACCCGACCCCGACTCGGAGGATGACCGCGCATGCGCATGCGCTCGATACGTATCGCCCTGCTGGGCCTGGTGGCCCTGGTGGCGGGCCTGCTGACCGCGACTCCCGCGGCCGCGGCCCCCAACTTCAAGGCACCGTTCCCCTGCGGCCAGACCTGGACCTACGGCCACCACTCGGCGGAGGTCCGGTCGGCCCTGGACTTCATCCGCACCGACGGCGGCTCCACCGCCGGATCCCCCGTCCTCGCCTCGTCCGGCGGGACCGCGCACCGCTACTCCCAGCCCAGCGGCGCGGGCAACTACATCGTCATCGACCACGGCGGCGGCTGGCAGACCTACTACTTCCACCTCTCCTCGTACTCGGTCGGCGACGGCGCCTCCGTGGCGCAGGGGCAGCAGATCGGCGTCACCGGCTCCACCGGCAACAGCAGCGGCGCCCACATCCACTACGAGCAGCTGTACAACGGCGTGGGCCAGCCCATCGCGATCAACGGCAAGTCGCTCGCCCCGTACCCCGGCTCGTACTACAGCAAGTACCTGACCAGCGACAACGGCTGCGGAGGCGGTGGCACCGGCAAGTACTGGGTCGACACCTTCGCCAACGCCACCGGCTACGCGGGACCGAACACGGGCGACGCGCAGGGCGTGCTGAACGCCGGTACGAACTACGTCTACTGCAAGGTGTGGGGCGCCCAGGTCGGCTCCGGCTCCAGCTACAACCACTGGTGGCTGAAGACCGACCTGGACGTCGTGTACGCGGGCAAGAACGGGCGCGGCGCGTACGTATCGGCGTACTACCTGTCCCGCTGGGGCAACGACGAGGCCCGTGACAACAACGGGGCGGTCATTCCCAACTGCTGATGTCCCGAAGACCCGAGGGGCGGTGGGCGCTTTCCGGGGAACGGGCGTACGCCCCGCCCCGCACCGCCCCTCGGTACGCTCCCCGTATGGGTGAAACGGCGGACGACTGGCCCGACCGGGCGACATGCGCGTGGGTCGGGAAGCAGCTCGCGCCCGGGGAGCGGATCGAGAGCGTGCGGCGGCTGCGCGGCGGCTGGACCTCCTGGATGCGCCGGCTGGACATCTCCGGCCCGGGGGGCGGGCGTTCGCTGGTGCTGCGCTCCTTCGTCAAGCCCTTCTACGTGCGCCACGCGCCGGGGCTGCTCACCCGGGAGGCGGACGTCCTGCGGCTGCTGGCGGGCACCGGCGTACCGGCGGCACGGCCGGTGGCCGTCGACGCGGTGGGCGAACACTGCGACCACCCCTCGCTGTTGATGACCCTGCTGCCCGGCGAGGTGCGGGTCGACGACGCCGGGGCGGCGGAGCGCGCCGGACTGCTGGCGGGACAACTGGCCGCCGTGCACCGGGTCGAGGTCACGGACCGGACCCGTCCGCGCGACTACGAGGCGTGGACCGCGCCGGACCGGGTGCGGGTCCCCGAGGACACCGGCCGGCCGCTGCTGTGGCGGCGTGCGATCGAGGTGATCCGGCGCGAACCTCCCGCGTACGAACCGTGTTTCCTGCACCGGGACTTCCACCCGGGCAACGTGCTCTTCACCGGGCGGGGAGAGGGACTCGCCGGGCGAGAAGAAGGACTTGCCGGGCGGGGAGAGGAACCGGGGGCCGGGACGCGGATCGGCGGGGTGGTCGACTGGGTCGAGACCTCCTGGGGTCCGGCAGATCTGGACGTTGCCCACTGTTCGACCGCGCTGGCGCTGCTGCACGGCGTCCCGGCCGGGATGGACTTCGCCGAACGGTACGCCGGAGCGGGCGGCCGGCCGGTCGCGAGCGGCGCGGACCACCTGTACTGGCGGCTGCTGGACGCGCTCTCCCATGCGCCCGACGCAGAGAAGGTGGCGACCCCGTGGCGGGAGCTGGGACGGGCCGATCTGACGCCCGGACTGCTCACGGAACGCCTGGAGAACTATGTGGAGTGCCTTCTCGACCGGTTGGGATGATCCACGACCGAACCGGACCGGATGATGTCCAACTCCGGTACTGCGTAAGGGATTGATCGAATTCGGTGCGGGGGATTCCCCGGTGCTGCGGAAGCGAAACGTTCCCGCTTCCGTGCTGCCGTCAACCCCGTTCCGACCGGGCCCCGCGATGTGTCGTACACAAGGTCAGGCGCGGCGTGTCCCGGAGTAAAGAGACGGTCATGTCTGTATAGGTATACGCGTCTTCGTAAAGAGGGCAGACCTTTTGCGTCCCGTGCGGGGCGGGCACTGCCCGCCCCTCCGCTTGGAAGGGGCGGGCACGGTGCTCCCGTGCCCGCCGCATCAGTCCATTGCTGAACCGCCGACCCGCCAACCCGCCGGCACCCGTGGGCCTCCGACGCACTCTCCCGTGTTCCGGTGGCTCCATGACCCGATGGGCCGTCGGGGTCCGCATCGCGCGGGACGCAGTCGCGCAACACCCGTTCCACCCAACGAAATCACCGGAGATCCGAGCCGCCGACCCGGCACGGCACCGATGCGCCGGTGCCGGTGCCGGTTCGCGAATCGACGATCCGACCCGATGAACAGGAGACGCTGTGCGTTATGGAAGTGTGCTGAGGGAAGAAATCCGCTCGCCGGGAACGACCCCCCTCATCGGTATCTACGACATGTACTCGGCCTCCGTCGTGGCCCGGCACTACGACGGATTCTTCGTGTCCGGCTTCGGCTTCGCCGCCTCCCACTACGGGCTCCCCGACATCGGCTTCATCGCCTGGCCGGACATGGTGGCCTTCGTGGAGCGGCTGCGGCTGGCCTTCCCCTCCCACCACCTGCTGGTGGACATCGACGACGGTTACGTCGACCCCGAGGTTGCCTGCCACGTGGTGCAGCGGCTGGAGCGGATCGGGGCCTCCGGCGTCATCCTGGAGGACCAGAAGCGCCCCCGCCGGTGCGGACACGCGGACGGCAAGCAGGTGCTCCCCCTGGAGGAGTACCTGGAGAAGCTCAACCTCGTCCTGGAGAGCAGGCGCGACCTGGTGGTCGTCGCCCGCACGGACGCCACGGAGGAGGACGAGATCCTGCGCCGGGCCGAGGCGCTGGCCGGGACGGACGCCGACGTCGTCCTGGTCGACGGGGTGCGCAGCGTCGAGTGGATCAAGCGCATCCGGAAGGTGGTCGGCGACAAGCCGCTGCTCTTCAACCAGATCGCGGGCGGCAAGTCCCCCCGGCTCTCGCTCTCCGAGCTGACGGACCTGGAGTGCCAGGTGGCCATCTACAGCACCCCGTGCCTCTTCGCCGCGCACGCCGCGATCGACTCCGCGCTGACGGACCTCAAGAAGGCCGACGGACGGCTTCCCGAGTTCGTGTCCTCCGAGGGGATCGGGGTGCAGCGTTCGACGGAGCTGCTGGAGAAGAACATCAGCAGGCACCACCCGGTCCGCGAGTCCGTGTCCGTATGACGCGGATGATCCGGATGATGCAGGCGACGGGCCGGGAGCGGTCGGCCGCGCGCCCTCGAGGCGTTTCGGCTGTGGCCTCCTGAGCGCCTGAGCTCCCGAGCTCCTGACCGTTCCGCCCGCACATCGGGGCCTCGGTGGTGGACCCCCACGCTCCACCGCGATCCCGGCCCGCGCGGCCCGTGCACCCCGCACGGGCCGCGCGGGCTGTGCGGGGTGCACGGCCGGTGCGGGACCGCCCGAACCATCACGACCGTACGAATCACGCGAAGCGGGCCGCACCCGGGCCGGGACCGGCCCGGGACCGCGCGGCCGGGAAGAGGAACACCACATGGGATTCACCTCGTCCGGGGCGCGTGCCGCCCTGGTGATCGCGCTCGGAGCGCTCTGCCAGGGCCAGTTGGCCGCGGGCGCCGCCTGGGCCGACGCCCCCGACGGCGGCATGGAGACGCATCACGGACCGTCGCTGATCACCATCGACAACTCCAACGCCGACTCCTGGCTGGAGGTGGACCGGACGCTGAACGTGCTGGGCCCCCTCAGCAAGGGGACGGCGGGCAGCGACCACGACGGCGGCGGGGGCGCGATCGACCAGAACGTGTCGTCCTCGCAGGGCGTGGGCGTCCAGGCCGCCCCCGACGAACAGTCCGACGAGGACGAGGAGGAGGACGAGGAGCCCTGGGGCGGCGACGGGGCCGGGGCCGGCAGCGGAGCCGCCCCGGCCCCGGCCCCCGCACCGGCTCCCAGGAGCACCGCCCCCGAGAGCGCGGCGACCGGCGGGGACGACGACGAGGGCGACGCCGACCACGACGCCGGCCGGAGCGACGCCGGGTGAGACGGCCCCGCCGGGCCCCCGCCCGGCGCCGGGGCGTCAGGAGCGGGAGGGGTGGGCGGGGCGGTCAGGGAGGATCAGGGCGTCAGGGTGGTCAGGGCAGGAGGTAGCCGAGCGTGCCGCCGTGGATCTGGCCCTCGCAGTCGGGCTGGTGGGACTCGAAGATCTGCCGGTTCTCCTTGCGCAGGCAGCGCAGCAGCGGCAGGCTCGACACCCCGGCGGGCGGTGCGCCGTACAGCCAGCCGAGCCGGGTCACGTACGTCTGGCCCTCGCAGCCGACGTCGGTGGTGGCGAAGTGGTCGCCGCGCACCTGGCAGAGGTAGAGGGGGTGGGTGCCCGGGTTCGGTGCGGTGTACAGGGTGCCCAGGGGGCCCTGCAGGTCGTAGCCGACGGGGGCGTCCCACGGGGTGCTCAGGGTGTCGGAGCTCTTGTGGTAGCGCTTGAGCACGAAGGTCGGGGAGCCCACGACCGGCTCGCCGGTGCACAGGTACTCGATGTGGACCTGCACCCAGCCGTTCGGGAGGGAGTTGACGACGGTGGGACCGGCGCTCACCCGGCAGTCGGAGCGGGCGAAGCCCCGGGCGACCGCGGCGTCGAGGCCGGTCTGCCGGGCGGACTGCTCGGCGACGTTCAGCGGACCGCTGCCGAACCCCTTGACGTAGAGCTTGACGGGGCCGACGGACGCCGCGGCGGAGGTCTCCGCGGGGGCCGCTGCGGCCGTGCCGCCGAGCGAGGTGAGGGCGAGCACGGTGGCCAGGGCGGTGGCGGACCAACCGATGGCGCGGCGGAGCGATCTCACGGGCATACCTCGTTCCGGTGGGCCGGTGCGTGCGCTCCCGAGGGGCCGCGCGCACCGGCGGGATCAGTACGGCTGGGCATATGCCTATCAGTCGGTATCGAGCGCGTTGGCATGCATCATGCGGTATGTCCTGTTCCGCGAGGGTGGATGGCCAAAGGGGCGCCCTTGACCGTGCGGGCCCGGGGCCGGGTGGGGGTGGTGCCTCGGCCCAGGGGTTCGCCCCGCTCTGGTCCGGGGCCGGCCCGGGGGTCCGCCCCGCCCTGGTCCGGGATTCGGCCGGGCCCGGGCGGCCCCCGCCCCTTGTTTGATGCAGCGTCAGGCACGACGATGGCCCCGCGCCTTTAAGTGACGATGCGTCAGATTCGATCGGGGAGGAGGCCGTCCGGTGCCGATACCGCTCACCGGGCCGCTGTCGTACGGGATGCAGCTGCCGGTCCAGTCGCAGAGCACCATCTACGCCGAGGGGTGGGAGGCCGGGGCCGGGCCCGAGGACCTCGCCGCCGTCGCCCGCACCGCCGACCGCACCGGCTTCGCCTATCTGGCGAGCTGCGACCACGTCGCGATCCCGCGGCGGCTCGCCGGGGTCATGGGCACCGTCTGGTACGACCCGGTCGCCACGCTCGCCTTTCTCGCCGGGATCACGGAGCGGGTCCTGCTGATGAGCCATGTCGCGGTCGTCGGGCTGCGGCACCCGCTGGCCACCGCGAAGCAGTACGCCACCCTCGACCACCTCAGCGGCGGCCGGCTGATCCTCGGGGTCGGGGCCGGGCACGTACCGGAGGAGTTCGAGGCGCTCGGGGCCGACTTCGAGGGGCGCGGCGGGGTGCTCGACGAGACCATCGACGCGCTGCGGGCGGCGCTCGGCCCCGAGGAGTACCCGGAGTTCGCGGGGGAGCGGTTCGCCTTCTCCGGGCTCGGGCAGCTGCCGCGGCCGGCCCGGGGGCGGGTGCCGGTCTGGGTGGGCGGTTCCTCGCCCGCCGCGGTGCGCCGGGCGGCGGTGCGGGGGGACGGCTGGCTGCCCCAGGGCGACCCGCGGGAGAAGCTGCCCGCGCAGATCGCCCGGCTGCGGCGGCTGCGCGAGGCGGCCGGGATCGAGGAGCCGATCGTCGTCGGCGCGATCACCGAGCCGCTGTACATCGGCGAGCCGGACTGGCCCGTCGGGCGGCGCACCCTCACCGGGAAGCCGGAGGCCGTCGCCGAGTCGCTGCGCGCGTACGCGGACATGGGCGTCCACCAGATCCAGGTGCGGTTCCGCAGCCGGAGCCGCACCGAACTGACCGACCAGATGGCGGCGTTCGCCGCCGGGGTCGCCCCCCATCTCGACAGGTAGGAGTCAGGCCATGGGCAAGCTGGACGGGCGGGTCGTACTGATCAGCGGCGCGGCGCGCGGGCAGGGCGAGCAGGAGGCGCGGCTGTTCGCCGCGGAGGGCGCGCGGGTGGTGGTCGCCGACGTGCTCGACGAGCAGGGCGAGGCGCTGGCCGAGGAGCTGCGGGGCGACCTGGGGAAGGACGCCGCCCGGTTCGTCCACCTGGACGTGGGCCGGGAGGAGGACTGGCGGGCCGCGGTGGCCGCAGCGAAGGGCGCGTACGGGAGGATCGACGGGCTGGTCAACAACGCGGGCATCCTCCGGTTCAACGAGCTGGTGTCCACACCGTTGGAGGAGTTCCAGCAGGTGGTGCGGGTCAACCAGGTGGGGGCGTTCCTCGGGATCAGGAACGTGGCGCCGGAGATCGAGGCCGCGGGGGGCGGGACGATCGTGAACACCGCCTCGTACACGGGGCTCACGGGCATGGCGTACGTGGGCGCGTACGCCGCCACCAAGCACGCGGTGATCGGGCTGACCCGGGTGGCGGCGGTGGAGCTGGCCGCGAAGGGCATACGGGTCAACGCGCTCTGCCCCGGGGCGGTGGACACCGCGATGACCAACCCGGCGGCGCTGGACCCGGACGCGGACCCGGAGGAGTCCCGGGAGGCGGTGGCGGAGCTGTACCGCAAGCTCGTGCCGCTGGGGCGGATCGGGCGGCCCCAGGAGGTGGCGGCGCTGGCGCTGTTCCTGACCTCGGAGGACTCCTCGTACATCACCGGGCAGCCGTTCGTCATCGACGGCGGCTGGCTGGCGGGCGTCAGCCTGTTCTGAGGCGGCGGCCCGTTCCGGGGCGGTGGCCTGTCCTGGGACGGCGGCCTGCTTCGGGGCGGTGGCCTGTTCCGGGGCGGCGGCCTGCTTCGGGCGGGTCGCGCCGGACCCTCCAATTCTTCTGACGATGTGTCAGCTATTGACGGGTCCGGGTGCCGGTGGAACAGTCGGACGCATCACGATCTGACGGAGCGTCAGAAACGATTGAGGACGGTGAACTCCCTTGGAATTCGGACTCTTTGTACAGGGGTACGTGCCTGCCGCACGGGCCAGGGTCGACCCGGAGGCGGAGCACAGGGCGCTGATCGAGGAGACCGAGTACGTCATCCAGGCGGACAAGTCCGGCTTCAAGTACGCCTGGGCCTCCGAGCACCACTTCCTGGAGGAGTACTCGCACCTCTCGGCCAACGACGTGTACCTGGGCTACCTCGCCCACGCCACCGAACGCATCCACCTCGGCTCCGGCATCTTCAATCCGCTGGCCCCCGTCAACCACCCGGTGAAGGTGGCCGAGAAGGTCGCCATGCTCGACCACCTCTCCGAGGGACGCTTCGAGTTCGGCTCCGGGCGCGGGGCCGGCAGCCACGAGATCCTGGGCTTCATGCCGGGCATCACCGACATGAACCACACCAAGGAGCTCTGGGAGGAGACCATCGCGGAGTTCCCCAAGATGTGGCTCCAGGACGAGTACGTCGGCTTCCAGGGCAAGCACTGGTCGCTGCCGCCGCGCAAGGTCCTGCCCAAGCCGTACGGGAAGTCGCACCCGGCGATGTGGTACGCCGCCGGGTCCCCGTCCTCGTACGCCATGGCGGGGAAGAAGGGGCTCGGCGTGCTGGGCTTCAGCGTGCAGAAGGTCTCCGACATGGAGTGGGTCGTCGACTCGTACAAGACGGCGGTCAAGGAGGCCGAGCCCGTCGGCGACTTCGTCAACGACAACGTCATGGTCACCTCCACGGCCATCTGCGCCGAGACCCACGCCAAGGCCGTCGAGATCGCGGTGGGCGGCGGGCTGAACTACCTCCAGTCGCTGCTGTTCCGCTACCACGACACGTTCCCCCGGCCCGAGGGCATCCCGGAGTGGCCCGAGCTGCTGCCGGAGTACACCGAGGAGATCATCGAGCTGCTGATCGCGGAGGAGCTGATGATCTGCGGGGACCCGGACGAGGTCCTGCGGCAGTGCAGGCGGTGGGAGCAGGCGGGGGCGGACCAGCTGAGCTTCGGGCTGCCGATCGGGATCGGCCGCGAGGACACGCTGAACTCGATCCGGCTGATCGGCGAGCACGTGATTCCGGCGATCGACACGGACCCGGTGCACCGGACCTCGCGGTTCCGGAACGCGGCGTAGGAGGAGCGGGGCGCAACGCGGCGCAGGAGAGCGGGGCGCAACGCGGCGCAGGGAAGGACCGGGCCCCTCCGGTGACCGAGGGGGCAGGGGCACGGGGGCGGAGCCCCCGTCGAGAACCGCGGCGTCTTCCCGGGCCGCCGCTCCGTGCGGGCGGGGGCGCGCACCGCGGCCGTGCGCGCCCCCGGCCGCACACCCCACACCCCGGCTCACACCCCAGACCCCGGCCGCACACCCCACGGACCCCGGCCGCGCACCCACCCCAGAACAGAAGGGAATCCCGTCATGCTCGACCACCTCATCCGCGGAGCCACCGTCGTGGACGGCACCGGCGGACCCTCGTACACCGCCGACGTCGGCATCCGCGACGGCCGCATCGCCGTCGTCGCCGAACCGGGCACGCTCACCGAGCCGGCCGTCACCACCGAGGACGCCACCGGGCTCGTCCTCGCGCCCGGCTTCGTCGACCCGCACACCCACTACGACGCCCAGCTCTTCTGGGACCCGTACGCCACGCCCTCCATGAACCACGGCGTCACCACCGTCGCCGGGGGGAACTGCGGATTCACCCTCGCCCCGCTCCACCCGGACCGCCCCGAGGACGCCGACTACACCCGCCGCATGATGGCGCGGGTGGAGGGGATGGCGCTCAGGGCCCTGGAGGAAGGGGTGGACTGGACCTGGTCGGGCTTCCGCGAGTACCTGGACGCCCTCGAAGGGCGCATCGCCGTCAACGCCGGGTTCATGGTCGGGCACTGCGCCCTGCGTCGGTACGTCATGGGCGCCGACGCGACCGAGGGCCGGCCCACCCCGGCGCAGCTCGACGCGATGCTCGGGCTGCTGCACGACGCGATGGACGCCGGGGCGTGGGGGCTGTCCACCACCCAGTCCGCCACCCACTCCGACGGGGACGGCCGGCCCGTCGCCTCCCGGGCCGCGCAGCCCGAGGAACTCCTCGCCCTCTCCCGGGCCGTCGGCGAACACGAGGGCACCCAGCTCGAAGCGATCGTCGCCGGCTGCCTGGACCAGTTCTCCGACGAGGAGATCGACCTCCTCGTCGACATGACCGCCACCGCCGGGCGCCCGCTGAACTGGAACGTCCTCACCATCGACGCCGCCGTCCCCGAACGCGTACCGCGCCAGCTGGTCCCCAGCGAACGGGCCCGCCGCGCCGGGGGCCGGATCGTCGCGCTGACCATGCCGATCCTCACCCCCATGAACATGTCGCTCGGCACCTTCTGCGCCCTCAACCTCATCCCCGGCTGGGGCGACATCCTCGCGCTGCCCGTCCTCGAGCGCATCGAACGGCTCCGCGACGCCGGCACCCGCGCCGAGATGCTCCGCCGCGCCGACAGCAAGGAGGCCGGGGTCTTCCGCCGCCTCGCCGACTTCGCACGCTACGTCATCGGCGACACCTACAGCGCGGCCAACGAGGGGCTGACCGGCCGGGTGGTGCGCGACATCGCCGCCGAACGCGGCCAGGACCCCTTCCACTGCCTCGTCGAGATCTGCGCCGCCGACGAACTGCGCACGGTGCTGTGGCCGATGCCCACCGACAACGACCCCGCCTCCTGGGCGCTGCGCCGCGAGACCTGGGAGCACGAGGACGTCATGCTCGGCGGCTCCGACGCGGGCGCGCACCTGGACCGGATGTGCGGCGCCCCGTACACCACCCGGTTCCTGGGCGACTGCCTGCGCGGGCGCAGGCTCGTCCCCCTGGAGCAGGCGGTGAAGATGCTCACCGACGACCCCGCCCGGCTCTTCGGGCTCCGCGAACGGGGCCGGATCGAGGAGGGCTTCCACGCCGACCTCGTCCTCTTCGACCCCGAGCGGGTGGACGCCGGGCCCGCCACCCTGGTGCACGACCTGCCCGGCGACAGCCCGCGCCTGGACTCCCGGGCCATCGGCATCGTCTCGGTCCGGGTCAACGGGGTGGAGACCCTGCGCGACGACAAGGTGACCGGGGCGGTCCCCGGCACGGTGCTCCGCTCCGGCCGCGACACCCGGACGGTGAGCACCGTATGAACGGGCACCGCATGAACGGGGAGAAGCGGAACGGGGAGAAGCGCCGCCTGTTCATCGGCGGCCGGTGGACCGAGCCCGACCACGGCCACTACGAGGTGATCGACCCCGCGACCGAGGAGGTCGTCGGCCTCGCCCCGGAGGCGAGCCGGGAGCAGGTGCACGCGGCGGCGGCCGCCGCCCGCGAGGCGTTCACCACCTGGTCCCGCACCCGCCCCGAGGAGCGGGCCGCGATCCTCGACCGGGCCGCCGACCTGATACGGCGCGACCTCGTCGCCTGCGCCGACCTCGCCCGCGCGGAGAGCGGCGCCACCACGGCGACGGCCAGGGGCATGCAGGTGGCCGTGGGCGCCGCCCGCTTCCGCCGGTACGCCAGGGGCGCCCTGGAACCCGTCGAGGAACCGATCGCGCCGCAGATCAACGAGGCCGGGCCGATGGGCCGGGCGGGCGTCTTCGGGGCCCTCGCGGTGCGCCGCCCGGTCGGCGTCGTCACCTGCATCACCTCGTACAACAACCCGTGGGCCAACCCGGCGGGCAAGATCGCGCCCGCGCTCGCCATGGGCAACACCGTCGTCGTGAAGCCCGCGCCGCAGGACCCGCTCTCCGTCCACCGGATGGCCGAGGCGCTCCAGGAGGCGGGCGTCCCGGCCGGGGTCGTCAACGTCGTCACCGGCTCGGGCCCCGAGGTGGGGGAGGCGGCCGTCGACTGCGAGGACGTCGACATGGTCAGCTTCACCGGGTCCACCGCCGTCGGGCAGCGCATCGGCGAGGTGTGCGGGCGCGGGATGAAACGGCAGCTGATGGAGCTGGGCGGCAAGGGCGCCGCGATCGTCCTCGACGACGCCGACCTCGACTCGGCGGTGGCGGGCATCGGCACCACGTTCTCCTTCTACAGCGGCCAGATCTGCACCGCCCCGACCCGGGTCCTCGTCCAGCGCGGCGTCCACGACGCGCTGGTCGGGAAGCTCGCCGGGTACGCGAACCACCTGAAGGTGGGCGACCCCGCGGCCCGGGGCACGGTCGTCGGGCCGGTCATCTCCGCCGCCCACCGCGACCGCGTCGAGGCGTACGTGGAACTCGGCCGGAAGGAGGGCGCGCGGGTCGTCACGGGCGGCGCCCGCCCGGCCGGGCTCGACCGGGGTTTCTACGTCGCCCCCACCCTCCTCGCCGACTGCACCAACGACATGCGCGTCGCCCGCGAGGAGATCTTCGGCCCGGTCGTCGTGGTCGTCCCCTTCGACGACGAGGAGGAGGGCATCGCGCTCGCCAACGACAGCGACTACGGACTGATCGACTACGTCTGGTCCGGGGACGTGGCGCGCGCCTTCCGGATCGCCCGGCGGCTGTGCGCCGGCGGGGTCGGGGTGAACACCGTCGGCCGGAACATGGAGGCGCCGTTCGGCGGGTTCAAGAAGAGCGGAGTGGGCCGCGACGTCGGCTCGTACGCCCTGCACGCGTACGGCGAACTCCAGTCGATCGTCTGGCCCGGCTGAGCCGGAACGGCCGTGGGCGTCCAGCGTCCGCCGAGCCGAACGGTCCGTGAGTGTCCAGCGCTTGCTGAGCCGGAACGGTCGGTGGGTGTCCGCCGAGCCGGAACGGTTGGTGGGTGTCCGCTGAGCGGACACCCGCGGGAAATTTTGAAACCGAACAAAACGGGCACCGCTGCGATTCCCGTACGGTGCTGCGAACGAGCCCCGGCCTCGCATCGAAAGGCAGCCTTCGCGAACGACCTTCAATTAACCAAGGTTCTTCCGTATTGTTGCCTGGAATTCAAGGATGAGACGGCGGAGTCTCACCCTCCGAATATGGAAATCGCAGCGTTTATCGTCCTCTTCATGACTCAGCTGGACGTGCGGCCGCGGGCCGGAGGCACAGCACCGGGCGCCGTTCCGGCCGACGGCGGCGTGCGCGGCAAGGGACTCGGCGGGAACTCCGTCGGCCTGATGGGCAGCGCCGTCATCGGCGTCTCCACCGTCGCCCCCGTCTACTGCCTCACCTCCACTCTCGGCTCCACGGCGGGGGAGGTCGGCGTGCAGATGCCCGCCGTCTTCCTGGCCGGATTCCTGCCGATGCTGCTCGTCGCCTTCGCGTACCGCGAGCTGAACAAGGCCGTGCCGGACTGCGGCACCTCCTTCACCTGGACGGTGAAGGCGTTCGGCCCGCGCGTCGGCTGGATGTGCGGCTGGGGCCTGGTCATCGCGACGATCATCGTCCTGTCGAACCTGGCGGGCGTGGCCACCTCGTACTTCTGGCTCCTGGCGGGCGAGATCACCGGCAGCGAGTCGATCGCCGCCCTGGACGACAGCAAACCCGTCCACATCCTGACCTGTCTGGCCCTGATCGCGATCGCCACGGCGATCAGCTACCGGGGGATGACGGCCACCAAGGGCGTCCAGTACGCCCTGGTCGGCCTCCAGCTCGTGGTCCTCGCGGTCTTCGTGGCGATGGCCGTGCAGAAGGCGGGCAGCGGGGAGTTCGCCTCGTCCCTGGACTTCTCCTGGTCCTGGCTGAACCCGTTCGCGGTGCAGTCGTTCGCGGCGTTCACCGCCGGTCTGTCGCTGTCGATCTTCATGTTCTGGGGCTGGGACGCCTGCCTGACCGCCAACGAGGAGACCGTCGGCAGCGAGAAGACCCCCGGCCGGGCCGCCCTCATCGCGATGGTCGTGCTCGTCGGCTCCTACCTGGCGACCGGGGTGGCCGCCCAGATGGCCGTCGGCTCCGGCGACTCGGGGCTCGGCCTGGCCAACCCCGAGACCTCCGACAACGTCTTCGCCGCGCTCGCCGGCCCGGTCATGGGCCCCGGCCTCGGCATCCTGCTCTTCGTCGCGGTGCTCGCCTCGGCCGCCGCCAGCCTCCAGACCACCTTCATCCCGGTGGCCCGCACGGTGCTCGCGATGTCCTCGTACGAGGCCCTGCCCGCCTCGTACGCCCGCGTCCACCCGCGTTTCAGGACCCCGGGCCGGGCCACCGTCATGGCGGGCGTCGCGACCGGCGTCTTCTACACGGTGATGACCCTGGTCAGCGAGCACGTCCTGGTCGACACAATCTACGCGCTCGGCCTCATGATCTGCTTCTACTACGCGCTGACGGCCTTCGCCTGCGCCTGGTACTTCCGCGCCGACCTGACCCGCTCCTTCCGCGACCTGGCCTTCAAGGGACTCTTCCCGGTCGTCGGCGGCCTCCTGCTCACCGCGGTCTTCGGCAAGACCCTCCACGACATGTGGGACCCGGCCTACGGCTCCGGCTCGGAGGTCCTCGGGGTCGGCTCGGTGTTCGTGATCGGCGTCGGGCTGCTGCTGCTCGGCGTGGTGCTGATGCTGGTGATGCAGCGCCGCAGCCCGGCGTTCTTCCGCGGCGAGATCCTGACCAGGGAGACCCCGGCGCTGGTCGTCGAGGACTGAGGGCGGCCCGGGGGACGGGGCGGACCGGGCGGTCAGCCGGTGGCGCGCCAGTAGCCCAGGGCGTTCACCCGCTCCTTGGGCACGGACAGCTCCTTGCGCGCGTACGAGGACAGGGCCCGGGTGGTCGCCGTGTCGCAGGCGATCCAGACGTACGCGTCGGAGGCGTCGGACCCCAGCAGCCGCGGCAGGGCCGACTTCACCTCGGCTACCAGCCCGGCGCCCCGGTCGCGGCGCGGTACCCGGTGCAGGATGTGGTGGTCCGGGTCCAGCCGGAGCGGCAGCCGCTCGTCCGAGGGGTGCGAGGTCTCGAACCACAGGGTGGCCGGGGTTCCCGGGAACGCGTCCAGCAGGGAGTTGATCGCGGGCAGCGAGGCCGGGTCGCCGACCACGAAGAGCCGGGCCGGCCGGGGCTCGGGCGGCGCGAAGCCGGTGCCCTGGAGCGTGGCGTCGATCGTGTCGCCCGGCTTCGCCGCACGGGCCCAGTCGCTCGCGGCCCCCTCGTGCAGGGCGAACTCCAGGCTGAACGTACCGGCGGCCGGGTCCGGGTCGACCAGGGTGTAGGCGCGCTGGTGCGGCTTGCCGCCCCGCTCGAACCAGATCCTGACCCACATCGTCGGATGGGCGCCCCCGGTCGCGGCGAGCAGCCCGCCGTCGGTGAGGTGGATCCGGCGGAAGTCCTCGGTGACCTGTTCCGCACCGGTCACGGTGAACGTGAAGTCCCGTCCCCGCATGAGCTTGAGGACGACGCCCTCCCAGCCGTGACCCACCGCTGTCCCTCCCCGCACCGAGAATAAATTCAGGTTAGGCTAACCTAAATTCTCGGGATCGGGGAGTCCTGGTCGGCCTTCGGGGTCCTGGCCGGTCCACGGGGTGCGGGGCGGCGCGGGGGTGCAGGGTCGCGCCGGGGTCCGTCCGGCCGGGGTTCAGCCTCCGGGGCCCTCCTCGGCCGCGACCTGCGCCAGCGTGCGTCCGGTGCGGGCCGAGCGCGCCCGGTACGGGTCCGGCGTCTCCGGCCCGTCGTGGGTGGCCCGGTTGTCCCTGGCCTTGATCAGCAGCCACACCTCCCCGCCGGGGACGTTCTCCGCAGCGCCCCCCTTGAAGCGGGTGAGGGCGAACTCGCCCTGCAGCCTGGTCCCGTCGAGCCAGAACGTCGCGTGCCCCTCCTCCAGGGACTGCGCGAACGGCACCGGCGTGCCCCGGCGGTCGTGGCTGAGCGGCCGGTAGGTGCCCTGGTCCCAGACGATCACCGTGCCGCCGCCGCGCTCGCCCTTCGCGATGACGCCCTCGAATGTGCGGTACTCCAGCGGGTGGTCCTCCGTCGGGACGGCCAGTCGCCGCTCGCGCGGATTCTCCGAGGGGCCGCGCGGCACCGCCCACGACTTCAGCACGCCGTCGACCTCCAGCCGGAAGTCGAAGTGCATGCGCCGGGCCTGATGGATCTGCACGACGAAGCAGGGCGCCGGGGCCGCCCGCCCCGCCCCGCCGGACCACTCGCCGGGCCGGTCCCGGAGGCCGCCGTCGTTGTCACGGGTCATGTTCATCCGGACACCTCCTCGTCGGCGATCCCGCCCGAGGTCTTCTTCCACTGTGCCGCCGCCGGTCGCGAAGCGCACAGGGAGGGGGCGGATCGGAGCGGGGCGAGGCGCGGCGGATCGGGACGGATCGGGACGGGTGGCGGGGGCAGTATCTCGTCATCAAGTATCTTGACATCGAGACTGTTTGGCGGGCAGGCTTCCTCCGTGTTCCCCGGTGTCCGAGGTTTCCGGCACCGGGCGTGTCGAGCAGGTCGAGCAGGTCGAGGGGGGCGCGCGATGCGGCGCGGTGGGGACGGCGGCGAGGGGCAGGGGCTGCTGGCCCAGTTGCGCAATCCGCCGGGCGGTCGCAACGCACGGATCATGCTGCTCGCCCTGGCCGTGGACCGCACCGGCTCGGGGCTGTGGGCCGCTTCCTCGGTCCTCTACCTCACCTTCGTGACCCAGTTGAGCGCCCAGCAGATCGGCGTGCTGCTGGGCACGGCCGGGGTGGCGGGCATTGCGGGCTCGCCCCTGGCCGGGCGCCTGGCCGGGCGGTTCCCGGTGCGCCCGCTGCTGATCGGCTGCCACCTGCTCAGGCTGGTGACCCTCGCCCTGGTGCTGGTGTGCTCGGACTTCGGCGCGCTGCTCCCCGTCATCGCCGTGACCTACGTGGGCGACCGGGCCGCGAAGACCCTGGAGATGCTGTTCGCGACCCGGACCGCGGGCGAGCGGCGCGCGGCCTACCAGGCGCTGTCGCGCAGCGCGGCCAACGCGGGCTACGGCGTCGGCGCCGGGATCGCGGCGATCGGCCTGGCGGTGGGCACCACGGGCGCCTACCGGGCCCTGATCCTGGGCAACGCGCTGTCGTTCGTCGTGGCCGCGGTGCTGGTGTGGCGCACGGACGAGGCGCGGGAGCGGACCCTCGAGGTGGCACGGTCCGGCGCCCCGGCGGGCGACGGGCGTGAAGCCCCCGTCGGTGACGGCCGCGAAGTCCTGGCAGGTGACGGCCGTGAAGCCCCCGTCCGCAGGACCGGCCCGTGGCGGGACCGCGGCTACCTCCGGTTCGCCCTCCTGGACATCCCGATGAACCTCGACGACTCGATCCTCGCCGTCGGCCTGCCGCTGTGGCTGGTGGAGCGCACCTCCGCGCCGCACGCCCTCGTCCCGGCCTTCCTCGTCATCAACACCGTGCTGGTCGTGGTGCTCCAGCTGAGCGTGTCGAAGCGCGCCGAGGGTCCGCGCCGGGCGACGCGGGCGGTGCTGCTGTACGGGGTCCTGACGTTCGTGTGCTGCGGCTGCCTGGCCGCGGCGGCCCTGGTCGGCACCTGGGCGGCCGCGGCCCTGCTGCTCGCCGCGGCCCTGCTGGTCACCCTGGCGGAGCTGATGCGGTCGGTGAGTTCGTGGGAGCTGGCGGTCCTGCTCGCGCCCGAGGACTCCCGCGCCGCGTACCTGGGGGTGGCCGGGATGTCGCAGTCCATCCAGAAGTCGGCGGGCCCGCCGCTGCTGACCGGCGCGGTGATGGCCGCCGGGCCGGTGGGATGGCTGGTGCTGGGGACGGCGGTCGCGGGCCTGTCGGCCGTACAACAGCGCTCCTGCGCCCGCCGGTTGGGCATCGACGAGCCCCGTACCGAACCGGCTCTCCAGGCCGGCTGACGACGGCCCGTACGGTGGCGACGGCCTGTACGGCGGGAGCGGCCCGTACGGCGGCGAGGGCTTTCATGGCGAGGTGCGGCTCCAGGTGCCTTCCGTCAACTCCCTCCCGTACCAAGGGACTTCATGGCAAAATGTTCGTCCTTGCCGGTGCCGGGCTCCCTCCGGTGCGGGGCACGGGGGAGAGGGTCCCCGCAGGCCGGAGGGGACGGCTGCGGGCCCGCCACGGCATACGCCTGCACACCCTGCCGCCCGGCCCCTGAAACCCGGTCCCGTACGAGACCCGCCCCCCGGGGCCCACCGGGCGGCACCGCCTACCCCTCCAGGAACACCGGATTGGTGAGTGCCGCCATTGCCCCGGGCAGCCCCGGCACCGTCGCCGGGTGCCGGACCTCGGCCCGTACGTAGGCGGCGTGGGACGGGGTCGTGCGCCACTCCACCGCCCCGGCGCCCGACTCCGGCAGCCCGGTGGTGAACAGGGTGCCCTGGTCGGTGACGAAGTGCACGGTGCAGCCGGGCGCCCCGGCCACCTCCAGGCGCACGGTGACCGGGGTGTCGTCCCCGTCCACCCGCAGCCGCTCGCCGATCCCGGCATGCCGGCCGCGCCCGCCCGAGGCGCCGAAGGAGAGCGAGAGGGCGGACGACTCGGCGATGTACGAGTGCCCGGCCCTGATTCCGGCCACGATCGCCTCGCGCGACAGTTCGTCGGCGAGCACGACGGTCTGCGGCAGCCCCACCAGGTCCGGCTCCCGGTGCGCGTCGCTGTTGCCCATCGCCGGGATCCACGGCTTCGACCAACGGGCGGCGGCGACCAGGGAGTTGTCCCACTCGGCGAGCGCCACCTCGTCCTCGGGGCTGTACGCGCCGTTCCACACCTCCACCGCGCCCGCGTCGCCGAAGCCGAACTTCCAGTGGCAGCCGACGCAGGTGGCGTGCGGATGGGCGGGCACCACCAGGCCGCCGGCGCGGCGCACGGCCTTCGCGTAGTGCCCGAACCGGTTGTCGCGGGCCCGGTAGCGCCAGTCGACGAACGTCCCCGGGTCGACGGCCAGCGCGAGCAGGTGCCCGTTGCGGGTGGTGACCTCCTCGCCGGTCAGCACGAGGAGGTCGTCGCCCCACAGTCCGGCCCATGCCCCGTGCGCGGAGTGCGTGTTGTGTTCGCTGCTGTTGATGAAGTCGAGCCCGGCCGCGCGTGCGGCGGCGGCGATCTCGGCGGGGGTGCGCCTGCCGTCCGAGTGCACGGAGTGCAGGTGGCAGTCCCCCCGGTACCAGGCCCGACCGCGCCCCTTCGCGCGCTCCGGCGGGTACACGGGCTCCGGCGTGCTCCCGGCGGGCCCGAAGCGCAGGGTGATCGTCACCTCGTACGGCAGCCCCTCGGGGGCGACGGTGTACGGGCCGAGCGCGATGTGCCAGGTACCCTCCCGCACCGGGCCCGCGATGTAGCCGGGGGTCGCCGCGTCCGCCCGGATGAAGAAGCTGCTGCGCGCCCCGCCGGACCACCCCCGGAAGCCGCGCCCGCCCGGTTCGGTGCCGCGCTCGTCGAAGATGCCGATGTCGAGGGCGTTGCCCTGGGTCCCGGCCGGTACGGGCGTCTTCTCGTACGTGTACGAGACAGCCATCTCCCGTACCCCGTGCGGTACTTCGACGGGAAGATAAACGAAGTCGGGCGCCCCGGTGGGCAGGGTGCCGCGCACGGTCCTGGTCCGGTCGGGCCCGTGGCCCCTGCCCCCGGGGGGTGCGGCGTCGGCGAAGCTCACGGTGCCCAGGGTAAGAGCGGTGGCGGCGGTCGTGACGAGAAGACCGCGTCTGCCCATCGGGTGACCGTGGAGCGGACGACCGTGGGCGGAGTGCGATGCGGTGGACATGCGATGGGCTCCTCGGGTGTCGTGACGAACGGCAGGACAAGGACGCGCACCCGAAACCCTGATGGTTGACGATGAACTCCGGAAGAACGCCGCCCCACCTGGACGGGCCGAGCCCTCCGCCCCGGTTCCCGGCGGGGCCCGCGTACTCGGATTTCCGCACCGCACGGCATACGTTGGGGCCACCGGATCACGACGGAGGTGCCCTCACATGCGGATCGCCACGACGATCTTCCTCACCGACCAGACGATCACGCCGCTGCGGCTCGCCCGCGAGCTCGAACAGCGCGGTTTCGGCGGCCTCTACCTGCCCGAACACACCCACATCCCGGTGAGCCGGGACACCCCCTACCCGGCCGGCGGCGACCTCCCGCCGGAGTACGGCCGCACCCTCGACCCCTTCGTGGCCCTCGCCCAGGCCGCCGCCGTCACCGAACGCCTCGCGCTGGGCACCGGCATCACGCTCGTCGCCCAGCACGACCCGATCGACCTGGCCAAGCAGGTCGCCACCCTCGACCACCTCTCCGGCGGCCGGTTCACCCTGGGCGTCGGCTACGGCTGGAACGTCGAGGAGGCCGCCGACCACGGGGTGGACTGGTCGACCCGCCGCGACCTGGTCCGCGACCGGCTCGCCCTGATGCGGGCCCTGTGGGCGGACGAACCCACGGCGTACGAGGGCGAGTTCGGCTCGGTCCGGGCCAGCCACGCGTACCCGAAGCCGGTCCAGGAGCCGCGCGGCCCGGTGAACGGCCCCCGTACCCTGCTGGGCGGCGCGGCCGGGCCGAAGCTGTTCACCGACATCGCCCGGTACACCGACGGCTGGCTGCCCATCGGCGGCCGGGGCCTGACCGAGTCCGTCCCCCGCCTCCGCGAGGTCTGGGAGGCCGAGGGCCGCGACCCGAAGGACCTCCGGATCGTCCCGTACGCGGTGCTGCCGAGTGCGGGCAAGCTGGCGCACTACGCGGACCTGGGCATCGAGGAGGTCGTCCTGCAGCTTCCCCCGGCGGGGGAGCGGGAGGTGCTGCGCGCACTGGACGCGTACGCGGAGTTCCTCTGACGGACGCAGGGGCGAACGGGCGAACGGGCCAAGGGGCGGACAGGCGAAGGGACGAACGGGCGACGGTACGGCCTCGGCAACAGCGCCCCGCGCGACGCGGCCCCGTCCGGGGCCGCGGACAACGTTCTCACGCAGCGTCCGCGGGGACCTTCTCCGCGCCGATTCGCCGGATCCGTTCCTGTCCCCACTCGGCCAGGGACTCCAGGGCGGTGTTGAGGGTGACGCCGTGCTCCGTGAGGGAGTACTCGACCCTCGGCGGCACCACGGCGTACACCTCCCGGTGCACGAGGCCGTCCTCCTCCATCTCCCGGAGGTGCTGGACGAGCATCTTCTCGCTGACGCCCGGCAGCCCGCGCCGCAGTTCCGCGAAACGGCGCGTGCCGTGCTCGTGCAGCTCCCAGAGAATCAGGGACTTCCACTTCCCGGTGACGACGTCCATGGCCGCGTCGATTCCGCAGAAGTAGGGGCCCCGCCGTGCTGCTGTCGCCATGAGTGCCTCCATGCCACCCGGAGGGCACTTACCTTCCGGTGAGTACTGCACTAATTAGTCCGTACTGTTCAACTCTACTGGCCCTGGCGAGGATTGAGGCATCGACGGAACCTTCCGCACGACATGGGAGAGCAGCGACATGCACGAGATCCACGAAACCGACGTGAGCATCCTCGGACTCGGCGCGATGGGCAGCGCGCTTGCCGAGGTTCTGGTGAAGGCCGGGGTGCGGACCACGGTCTGGAACCGCTCGACGGGCAGGGCGGAGGCGCTCGTCGCACAGGGAACGACCGAGGCCGCCTCTGCCGCCGCGGCGGTCCGGGCGAGTCCGCTGGTGGTCGTCTGCCTCTTCGACCACGACTCGGTGCACGAGGTGCTCGACCCGCTCGTGGGCGACCTGGCGGGACGGAAGCTGGTCAACCTGACCACGACCAAGCCCGAGCAGGCGAGGCGGTCGGCCCTCTGGGCGGCCCGGGCGCGGATCGCCTATCTGGACGGCGGCATCATGGCGGTGCCTTCCATGATCGGGCAGCCGGGGGCCTCCATCCTGTACAGCGGTTCGCAGGAGGTGTTCCGTGAGCACACGGAACTGTTCGACCGGTGGGCGGCCGGCACCTACTACGGCGAGGACGCGGGGCTGGCCTCGCTCTACGACTTCGCGTTGCTCTCGGCGATGTACGTGATGTTCGCAGGGTTCATGCAGGGTGCGGCCATGCTGGCACCGGCAGGCGTGCCGGCGAGCCGGTTCGCGGCGATGGCCGCCCCGTGGCTGACCGCGATGACCGGCGAACTCGCCGGGTACGCCGAGGTCATCGACGGCGGTGACTACACGGTCCCGGGGCAGCAGAGCCTGACGTTCTCCAACCTCGGCCTGTTCATCGAGGCGATCACCGACGAGGGGGTGAGCGCCGAACCGATCGCCATGGTCCAGCGCCTCATACAGCAGCAGGTGGACGCCGGCCACGGGACAGAGGGATTCGCCCGCATCATCGAGAGCCTCAAGCCCTCCGGCGCATGAGTGGCGAGGGGCCGTCGCCGAGCGTTTCCGCCCCTCTCCGCCGGAGGGCCGGGCGGCGGTCAGTCCACCGGGTGGAAGTTGACGCGTTCCCGTACGACGGGGAAGCCGGCCTTGGCGAAGTTCGCGGCCATGGGGAAGTTGCCCCGGTCGGTCGCCCCGCTGATGAACTCCGCGCCCTTCTCGACGAGGAAGTGGGTGCACTCGGCGAGGAGGTCGTGGGCGTAGCCGCGACCGCGGTGTTCCGGTACGACCCCGATGAAGCCGATGGTCGGGCCGGAGGGGTTGTGGGCCGGGATGTGGAGGCCGGCCAGGTCGCCCTCCGGGGTGTGCGCGAGCTGCCACCACTCCCGCGGGGAGGGGCACCAGTGGAAGAAGTCGATCTCTTCCCGGGCGGCCTGGTCGAGTCCGCCCTCCTCGATGGCCTTGAGCGCGTGGGCGTCCAGGGTGGCGGAGTGGATGCGGCGCAGCGCGTCGAAGAACACCGCGTCGTCGGGTTCGGCGCCGAAGCGCAGGCGTCCGGGCCGCTCGGGCAGGCCCCGGTCCGGGGTCCAGCGGTACAGGAAGCGTTCCACCAGGAGTTCGTACCCGGCGGCCCGGGCGGCGGCGAAGCGCGCGTCGGCGGCGGCGCGCAGGCCGGGCTCGTCCCGCCAGCCGCCGGGCAGGTTGATCTCGAGGCCGACCCGCCAGGGAGCGGAGCGCAGGAGTTCGGCCCCCGCCTCCTCCTCGCCCTCGGCCACGTCGAACCAGTTGATGTTGACGGGCTCAGGGTCGTCGGGGCCGCCCCACCACGCCCCGCGTGCGACGACCTCGCCGTCGCGCAGGGCGACGCGCATCCAGTCGGTGCGGAACCGGGTGAGCCGGTGGGCCTCACGGGCGCCCAGCGGGTCGGGCAGTGCGTCAAAAAGGTGGGCGTCGCTCGCGGAGAGCGCGCGGATGACCAGCTCGGTCATGGGGTGTTCCTCCGGGATGAGGGCTGCTCGGAGCGCTCCCGGTCAGAACTGACGAACCACGCCGGGACAGTGGAAGGGGGAGCGCTGGAAAGGTGTGAACCGCACGGCACTCGCCTCCTTCCGTCCGTCTCAGGGCGTGGAGCCACACAGTAGGTGACCTTCCGCAGGGCTGTCCATGGACTTCCGCGCCCCCCGGAGGGGAGGTCGTTGTCGTTCGTCGCGCTCGGTTCAGAGTTCGGACAGCAGTGTCGGCAGCTTGCGCATGTCGTCGAAGACGACGGTGTCCGGGCCTTCCAGCCAGTGCGCCGGGGTCAGCCCGCCCGCGTAGCCGAGTGCCCGCATCCCGGCCGAACGGGCCGCCTGCACCCCGTACTTGCTGTCCTCGACGACGACGCACGCGGCGGGGGAGACGCCCATCCGCCGGGCCGCGTGGAGGAAGAGGTCGGGGGCCGGTTTGCCGTGGGTGACCTCGGTCGCGCTGAAGATGCGGCCCTCGAAGTGTGCGTGGAGCCCGGTGTGGCCGAGGGTGTGGCGCATCTTCTCGTGGCTGCCGCTCGACGCCACGCAGGTGGGCAGCGTGATGGCGGCCAGCGCCTCGTGAATGCCGTCGACCGCGACGAGTTCGGCGTCGACGGCGGCCCGGTGGAGTTCCTCGTAGCGCTGCTGCCAGGCGGCGGACCGGCCGGGCAGCCGGGCCTCGATCAGCTCGCCGATGGACTTTTCCGACCGGCCCACGAACTTCTCGACGACCTCGTCCACCGTCAGCGGCCAGCCCAGCTCGGCGCCCACCGCCACCTCGATGTGGACGGCGAGCCGTTCGCTGTCGACGAGCACGCCGTCGCAGTCGAAGATGACGAGTTCAGGAGGAGTGGCCATGGGGTCAGGATAGGACCGGCCCTTCCTCTTCGCGGCGTGGCCGGGCAGACCGGCCGGGTGCGGGCCGGGCGGTCACGTACGGGCGGGCGGTCACGTACGGGCGGGCGTGCGGCTCTCTCTGCCGAACGGCATAGGGGGGCCGGTCCGGTGTGGTGATTCTTATGCCGATCGGCGGATGGGATCACCGGGAGTCCGGGGACGAGGCTTGAGCCGTTCAAGCGAACACGGCAACACAAGCCCCTACAGAACACGGGAGTTCATCATGCGCACCACCGCAATCGGTGTCACGGCGGTCATCGCGGTCCTCGCCGGTCCGGGCGCCGCCGGACCCGCTCCCGAGGCCCCGGCCGCATCCCCCGCGAAGGCGGAGGCCGTGATGGAGCACGGCAAGCCCGCGAAGGCCGCGAGCGTCCACGGGAAGGGGCGGATCGCCTACATCGAGTCGCTCGACCACGACATCCGCTTCAGCGTCGATGCCGAACAGAAGCCGTTCACCCGGCCGTTGCCCGGTGCGGCCCCCGACGGCCTGGCCACGGACGCCGAAGGCGTCCTGAAGTTCAGCCACACCACCCCGGACGGATTCCGGGGCTGGGCGGAGGCGAAGGTGGACTGCCTGGTCACCAGCGGGCGGACGGCGACCCTGACCGCGGTCGTGAACAAGTCGAACGTCGAGGACCCCGGTACCCGGCTGGGCATCAGCGTCCAGCAGGGCACCGACGGTGAACCGGACCGGCTCGGGTTCTCCTGGGGCGTGGTGAACATCGACCCCGCGAACCTCGACGAGGAAGGCCGGCCCAACCGGCTGCAGGCCGGTTCGTGCATGGCCCCCGCCCCGTTCACGACCGTGACCAGGGGCGGCTTCGAGGTGGTCCACGCCGAGATCCGGAAGACCCCCGAACCCACCCCGGGTGAGGTGAACCGCCGTGACTGACGCACTGACCGCCGGGGGCGCCGTACCGGCCACCGCAGCGCCCCGGGTCTCTCCCCCGATCCGCCCGATCGCGCGCGTTGCCGCGCTGCCCCGGAATGCCCGGCCTGCGTGTCAGGCGAAGGAGAAGCGGGCGGCGGCTTCGGCGGGCGTGGCGGTTCAGCCGTCGGCGCAGGTGGTGTCGCACGGATTCCGGGGGGTTCTTCGACACGGGTCCCTCCTGCCGGGTGCGGGGGCTCAGTCGGTTTCGATGCCGCGTGCGGCGAAGACCTCCGCCGCGTCCGGCACCGCCAGGACGCCGTCCTCCACGAAGGTGACCTCCCGCAGGTTGGGCAGCAGGGCGAGGTCGTCGAGCGAGCGGACGTCGAACAGGTCGTCCTCGCCGTCCCAGGCGGGGGCGCAGTGCCGGAAGACCTCCGCCCCGGCGTCGAAGCACAGCTCCTCGACGCGGGCGAGCAGCTCGGCCGGTATCTCCAGGGACTCGAAATGGGCCCGGGACTCCGGCAGCACCTCCGCGTGGAGGCCGTTCTCCAGGACGTAGGACGCGGGGTCACCGATCCCCCGCCCGGCCAGCCGCTCGGACAGGTCATAGACCGGGAGGAGCGGTTCGGGGCCGTACATGAGCTCCTCGATGACGAGCAGCTTGAGGTTGAAGTCGCGGAACTGGCTCATGAATCATGAGTACCACGGGGGTACGACACGGCCCCTCCGCCCGTCCCTGCCCCCCGGCCTCGGTCCCGGCCCCTCCTGGCCCCGGCCCCGCCCGACCCCGGGACCGCACACCCCGGACTCCGAGACCGCACGCCCGTCTCGGGCAGCACCGCCGCACAGAGGGCGTCAAAGCAGTTGCCCGGGGTCCGTGGCTCGGGGATAGGTTTCGTGACCATGGACGAAATGGACTTGCTCAAGCGTTCCAGTGGTCCCGTGACCCGGAACCGGATCAGCCGTGACCTGGCCGCGCTCGGGCTCGGAGACGGCGATGTCGTCATGTTCCACACCCGCATGTCCGCCATCGGCTACGTGGCCGGCGGACCGCAGACCGTCATCGGCGCCCTCCAGGACGTCGTCGGAACGCAGGGAACCCTCATGGTGACCTGCGGCTGGAACGACGCACCCCCTTATGACTTCGTCACCTGGCCGCAGGACTGGCAGGACGTCCTGCGCGCGGAGCACCCCGCTTACGATCCGGCCCTCAGCGAGGCCGACCACAACAACGGCCGTCTCCCGGAAGCACTGCGCCGCCGGCCCGGAGCTGTTCGCAGCCGCCATCCCGATGCCAGTTTCGCGGCCTTGGGAGCGGCGGCAACCGAGCTGATGGCCGACCACCCCTGGGACGATCCCCACGGCCCCGACAGCCCGCTTGCACGGTTGGCCGCCCACGGCGGCCGGGTCCTGCTGCTCGGCGCCCCCTTGGACACCATGACCCTGTTGCACCACGCCGAGGCGCTCGCCGAGGCCCCCGGCAAACGGTTCGTGGACTACGAACAGCCCATCCTCGTGCAGGGCCAACGGGTCTGGCGCCGCTTCCACGACATCGACTCGGAGGACGGGGCCTTCGACTACTCGGCCGTGGTCCCCGAAGGGAAAGAGCCGTTCGGGGTCATCGTCCAGGACATGCTCGCGGCGGGAATCGGCCGGCAGGGCAGCGTCGGCGCTGCCGAGAGCCATCTGTTCGAGGCCGCGGAAGTCATCGACTTCGGCATCACCTGGATGGAAAACAAACTGGGCGGGTAGGCGCCCGGCGCAGTTCGAACCGGTCCTGCGGAAGGCCCGCGTGCCCCGCAGGGGGCCGGGCCGGTGGGCTGGTCGAAGCCATCAACGAATGGCTGTGATCAGCACGGGGCCACGACTCATGCCCACACCGCTTTGACCACCGCGTGGCCTGCCGAAGCCGCCTGCCCGTAGAACTTTTGAAGCTCCCTGTGGTGGTCGAGGAACTCCTCCCTGGTCCCGCCGACGGCACTGAGCCTGGCACCGGCGACGTTCCACAGCGCGTCGAAAGAGACAGCCGCAAGAAAACGCGCGGCCTGTGACACCCCCGGCACCTCCAGAAGCATCAGCGGTGGATCGGAGGGGTCGACGCCGGCGCTGTGGGGCACGGGGCGGCCGCCGTAGATCGGCAGGTTCCAGGGCTCGTCGGCGTCCGTACAGAGCGCATCGGCCGCGGCATGGAGATCGTTGACAGCGTGCCAGCCCTTGTTGATCGAGTACGAGATGCCCGCTTCGTACTCGGCGACGTCGTTGTCCCAAGCCTCGGACATGAACGCAGCCAGCCAGGTGTGGTCGTCCCGGATCCCGGACTCGGCCACGGCACGAAAGTGCAGGTGGATGCTCACTGCGACGAATCCCTCAGCTCGACGACCCCTCTGTCGGGACGAACGGGCAGACCCTGTTCGAGGGCACCGACAGTTACCTGCTGCCGATGTCGGCTCGCGCCATCCGGCAGGTCTTTCGATGCACCGCTCAGGGGCGCGGGCCGGTGTCCGCCGTCGTGCCGGTCCAGGTGATCTCGAAGTACCTGACGCGTTCGTCCTCCCCGGCCGGGCGCATACCGGCTGCCGTCATGACGTGCTGGGAAGCGGTGTTGTCGTGGTCGGCGTCGCCCTTCACGCAGGTGACGCCGTGCGCCCGCGCGAACAGCAGCAGCTCGCGGAGGGCCTCGGAGGCGTATCCCCTGCCCCGTGCCGACGGGACGAGGCCGTAGCCGATCGTGACGCTGCCGTTCTCGTCCATGGGCCCGTGGAAGCCCACGCCGCCGACTGCCCGGTCGTCCTCGCGGCGACGGATCTCGTAGTTGCCGAACGGCCGGGGATCGCCGGTGTTCGCGCAGGTGTCCAGAAAGCGCCGGGCGGCGAACACGTCCCCGTCGGTGGGGTATCCGGGCGCCCATCGGGCCCCGTCGTCCGACTCGCCCGCCACCACTCGCTCGGCCTCGTCGACGGTCATCGGATGAAGCACGAGCCGCGCTGTCACAAGATCGCTCATGGCCGGGAGAAGTATCACGCGAGGCGACCGGACCGCACTCGGATTGTCCGACGGGGCTGTTCGAGCACTACCGGCACGGCAGAAGCCACGTCGTCCTGCCCGTTCTGTCGAGTGTTCAAGGTCAAGAGGCAAGCCTCACGGTGTCGGTGGGCTGTGCCTATGATCACGCTTGTACCACCTGGAGGCCGAAGGGCCGCGCAGAGGAGACGACGGGACGATGTGGCCGCGAGTCAACGGTATGCGTGCGCTGGAACTGGGCTTCCCCGGTGACATGCGGGACATGCTCAATTCCCTGGTGCTGACAGGGGCCAAGACCGCCACGACCTGTCTGCTCGACGAGTACGCCGAAGAGGCCGAGGGCCTGGAGTACGTCGGTGAGCGGCAGGCCCTCCTGGACAACGAGGGCCGGTGCGTGGCCACCCTGGAGTTCGTCGGCGTGGAGGTGAAGCCGTTCGGCGAGGTCACCTGGGAACACGCCAGGGCCGAGGGGGAGGGGGACGCGTCTCTTGAGGCGTGGTGCGATGTGCACCGGCGCTTCTGGGAACGTGCGGGCACCCCGGTCGATGATCACACCCTCGTTGTCTGTCTGGCTTTCCGGGTGGCGCAGGACAGCTGATTGTCCAGTTCCTCGGTGACCTGGGGCCTGGCCTTCGGCCGCGTTCTTCGCCTCTGCTCACTCCGGAAGGAGAGGCGATTCGGCGGTCGTGCAGTCGCGGCAGTTGCCCGGGGTGGGGGAGCGGAAGGCGCGGTCGCACCCGTCGCAGTTCTGGAGCGGCACGACGCGGGGACCGGGGGCGGGCGGCAGGGGCGGCAGGAGCGCCGTGAGGCGGTACCGGAGGAGCTTGGCCGGGTGCCGCAGGGGGTCGGGGAGGTCGTCGGTGAGGGCGCGGCGGAGATCCGCCGGGGTGGCGCCGCGTTCGAACCAGGCGGCCACGGCGGGGGCGAGCCGGTCGACGTCCTGCGCGGTGAGGGTGATGCGGGCCGTGTGGTGGTGCAGACCGGCCAGCAGCTCCGTCGCCGCGTGGAGCAGCGGGGGCAGTGAGGGCAGCGGGGTACGGGGCTGAGGCAGCGGTGGGGGCGGGGGCAGCGGGGCCGTCGGGGCGGGGAGGGACGACCGGGAGAGCTGGGGCGGCCGGGACGGCGAAGGCTGCGGGGACGGCGAAGCCGACGGGGACGGTTGTGGTGCCGCCGGGGCCTTCGTCACGGGCGGTGCGGGTGGTACGGCCGGTGCGGGCTGCACGGTGGGTGCTACCGGCGGTGCAGGCGGTGCAGGTGATACCGGCGGTGCAGGCGGTACGGGGGTGAGCGCCGGAGTTCGTACGGGGGCCGGGGGCGCGACCGGGCGCGGACGCGGGCGTGGGGCCGGGCGCGGAGGGGCGTCGATGTGGGTGCTGGTGCCGGTGCCGGCGTACGGCTCGTTGTACGAGTAGGTGCGGGTGACGACCCGGCCGTCGGTGAGGCGCTCGCGGACGCGGCGCAGAAAGCCGTGGACCTCCAACTCGCGCAGTGCGGCGGCGATACGGGCCTCGCTGTCGGGGAAGCGCTGGGCGAGGAACTTGATGCCGATCCGCGCGCCCGGGGGAAGCGACTGGATGTGGGCCGAGAGCCCGATGGCGAGCAGGGAGAGCTCGCGGTGCTGGGTGAGCTGGTTGCCCAGCACGGTGAAGTGGCTTGTGAGCCTGGCCTTGACGTGCATGACGCCGAACTTCGGCGAGGCGTCCGCGAGAACGGGACGCGGAGCGCGCATAGGCGCGCTAACCTGCTGTGTATCCATCGGGAAGCCCTTTACTTCCTCGGTGGTCAGGCCCTCGGCAATGGGATTCGTGGTCCCGGCCGGGGGCCGACGCATGTCTGGGGTTGTCGCGGCGAGCATATGCCTGCGAACCACCATGAAATCCAGCTCAGTTGGCAAACCTCACCCGCGCGAGTGACGGGCTCCTACGGGTTGCCGCGGGCTCCTGTGGGTGACCGGCGAGAGAGGGTTGGGTTGGGGGAATTTCTTTCTTCCCGAAGTTCTTAAAGCTTTCTGTGTCCGGGCTCCCCGCGTCCCGCTCGGCCGGAACGCGGTGCACCGGGTCGCGGCTGTCGCGACCCGGTGCGTGACCAGGCGTGTCGGGCGGAACGGGGCGTGCTCAGCCCTGCTGCGCGTACGCGATGAAGGCCGACCACGCGGCGGGGGCGACGTCGAGGTGGGGCCCCTGGACGTTCTTGGAGTCGCGGACGTGGACGGTGGCGGGGCAGGTCGCGACCTCGACGCACTCACCGCCCCCGCCGCTGCTGTGGCTCGACTTGCGCCAGTCGGCGGCCACCTCGATGCACTCGCCGCCCTCGCCACTGCTGTAACTGCTCTTGCGCCAGTTGTAGGCGACCTCGATGCAGTTGCTGCCGCCGCCGCCGCTGTAGCTGCTCTTGAACCAGTTCAGTTGCTCGGTGCTCATCGCTCTCCCAGCATCTTCTCGATCACGGCCAAGGACTCCCCCGGAGTGAGAGCCACCGACTGCATAATTCCATAGCGGACCGCCAGCGCTCGGACTTCTTCCGGCTCGGTGATCAGCTTCGGATACGTATGAATCTCCAGGTACGCGAGCTGCTGCTTCCCCTTGGGGGTGATCAGGGTGAACGGGCCGTCGATGCTGGGCTGTTCGGTGCGGTCGAGCGGCATCAGCTGGAGCTGCACCGTCCTGAGACGGCCGATGCGCAGGAGCGCCTGCAACTGCTCCCGATGCACGTCCCGGCCCCCGATGGGACGCATCAGCACGCTCTCGTCGAGGATGTAGTGGAATGTGGGTGAGGGCCACGGCTCGAAGATCTTCTGCCGGTCGAGCCGGTCGGCGATCCGCTTCTCAATGGTTGCTTCGCTGAGCAGCGGCCGCCATTGCGTGAAGAGTGCTCGGGCGTACGCCTCGGTCTGGAGCAGCCCGGGCACGGACTGGTTGCTGTAGTCGTAGATCTGCGACGCGGCGGCCTCCAGGTTCGCGTAACCGCGATACCACTCCGGATGCCGGGTCCGCGCCTTCGCCAGCGCCTCCCGTGTCTCGCCGGTTGCCGCCCGGAGCACCCCGCCCGCTTCGAGTACGTCGTCCGCCCGTTCGAGGAAGTCCGGTTGAGGCGTCCGTACGGCCCGTTCCATCGCCGAGATCAGGTCCTCCCCGCAGTGCGTCGCGAGACCCAGCTCTCTCTGGCTCATGCCCGCACGTTCGCGCAGGACCTTGATCTGTTTGCCCAGCGCCCTGAAGAGGTGCGCAGTTCCGTCCGATTCGGCCGGTCGCTCCGGCCTTTCTTCGCGTTCCGCGTTCGCCATGTGCCCCGCACCGTTCTCCGGTCACCCGGTCACAGCCGACGTTCCGTACGTACGACGGATCGTGCCCGTACGACTACTCGGCGTCGTGATGTCAGTCCTGGTCAGCGTACGAGAGACCGGACACGCTGAGTCACATGAACGCCGAAATCACCCTTGCGGGCACCGAGTTCGTCCAACGCTTCAGCGCCACCCGTCGCGGCGCGCGGCTCGCCCGCCGACTTGCCGTGCACCAGCTCGACGCGTGGGGGGTGCCGTACGGGAGCGGGCTCTCCGACGCCCTTGCGGTGGTCGTGTCGGAACTGGCGGCCAACGCGGTGGTCCACGGGCTCGTGCCGGGGCGGGACTTCGAACTGCGGCTCGTCGTGCTGGCGGGCACGCTCCGTGTCGAGGTGTCGGACGCGCGGGGTGAACGGGAGCCCGAGCCACGGCCCTTCCGGCCCGGTGCGGAATCGGGGTTCGGCCTGCACCTGGTCGGGGCGCTGGCGACGTCGTGGGGCGTGAAGGACCGGGTGGTCGGCAAGACGGTGTGGGCGGAGCTGGCCATGAAATCCGAAACCCCGTGACTCCGGGACCCCGTGAACGCGTACGTACGCGCGAATATGCGCTTGAGGGACGGAGGTTGTGAGGCCGATGGTGGCCGCATGCATGACGTGCACGAGGTGAACCTCTCGGACGGGGTCGTGACCCTGTCCCCTCCGCGCCCGGACGACGTCGACGCGCACCTGGCGGGCGAGGACGAACTCCAGATCCGCTGGCTCAGCGAGAAACCGGCGACCCGGGACGGCATCGAGGCGTACTTCCGCCACTGCGCCGAACAGTGGTCCACGCGCGGGCCGTTGCGCGCGTTCGGGATCCGGTCGGCGGACCGGTCGACCCTGATGGGCTACATCGACCTGCGGTTCGACGTGGCGGGCCTGGCACCGGGCCAGGCCAACATCTCCTACACGCTCTACCCGGACTGGCGGGGCCAGGGCCTGGCGACCCGCGCCGTCCGCCTGATCTGCCGGTACGCCGCGTCCGAGGGAGTGGCCCAGGCGGTGATCCGGGTGGACCCGGAGAACCCCGCCTCGGCGGCGGTCGCGCGGCGCTCGGGCTTCGTCCACGACAAGCGGATCGTGGAGGAGGACGGCCACCTGACCGACTGGTACCTCCTCGACCTGCCGGACGTTCGCTGATCAGGAGTCGGGAGTCGCCGCCCTGCGTCGGGTCTCCGCGAGATGGCTGTCGATGTACCGGGCGAGGATCAGTGCGTCCGCAGGCTCGTCGGCCTGGAACCTGATACGGCGCAGCAGGCTGACTTCATCGAGGGTGATGCCTTCGCGGGCGAGGACGAAGACGAGGGCGAGGAAGGCGGACCTGGCGTTGCCGTCGTCGAAGGGGTGGAAGAAACAGACGTCGAGGTAGGCGCGGGCGGCGCGGGCCGTGAGGGGAACGGGCCCCTGCGCGGCGTCCTTCGCGCTCTCGGCCAGGCAGGCATCGAGGCGGGCCCGGGTGTCCGGGCCGATGCCGTAGCGTTCCCGGCCCGCCTTGGCGAAGGCGGGCAGATCGCGGAACGGGGGCAGTTGCGGTGTGCCCAGGACGTGTTGCTGCCAGCGCTGGAGCAGTTCGAAGTCGAGGGAGGCTCCACGTGCCGCTTCGGCCCGCAGCAGTTCCAGGGCAGTGAGCAGGCCCTCGGCCCGGTCGGGGGAGAGGGCGCCGTCGAAGGCGCGGATGTCCTCCGCGGCGCCGTCGCGCGCCGGGACCACCGGTCCTTCCTCGCTGGAGTCCGGCGCCTCCTGCCACGGCACGGTGCCGCGCACCGCGAGCCAGCGTTCGAGGTGGTCCGGCGGGGGCCCGGCGGGCCGTACGCCGTCGGCGGGCCGGAGCGACAGCGCGAGCCGTTCCGCGACATCGTCGACCAGCACCGTGTCGGGGCCGGTCCAGCTCTCGAACCGCCCGCCGATCGCCTGGCCGACCAGCTCTTCCGCGAGGTCGGGCGCGACGTCCCAGCAGCTGAGGAACCAGGTGAGCACCTGTTGGCAGTGGCCGTACCAGCCGCTGCCGCAACCCGTGCGGTCGGTCACCTGGAGGATCAGGTTCCGGGCTGCGCGTTCCCACAGGATCCGCTGGTCGTCCACGTCGGCAAGGGCCAGCGGGTACGCCTCGAACCAGCCGGCGAGGCTCTCCAGCCAGGCGCGCCACTCGCACAGGGCCGCCGTGACACGGGTGAGCGTTTCCTCCGGGGTGGTGATCGAGTGGTTCGGGCAGCACCAGCTTCCGACGGGGCCACCGTCGAAGTCGCCTTCGTCGTGCGCCCAGCGCCAGCCCGCGATCCAGCTGCCGTAGTGCTCGACGAGGGCATGCGTCATGGCATCCGCCCAGGACTTGCCCTTGTTCCAGCCCCAGTCGCGCATCGCCGGAGTTCCGGCGGGAACGTCCGGGCGCTCGGGCGTCCGGCGGGCGGGCCCGAGGGACCGCACCACCTGTGGCGCTGCCGCACTGTCGAAGGGATGGCGGGCGGGGTCCACCTCGTCCCAGGTCAGGGAGAAGGGAGCCAGATCGACAATCACCGTGCGAGCCTGCGCTCCGCCCGGCCACGGCGCAAACGGATTATTGGGGCGGCGGAGGGATGGGGGGCGTGGAGGGGCACTTCCCGGGGCGAGCGGCTCGAAGGGTTCTGGATCACACCGGGTCTTCTGGCGCTGATCGAGACACAACGAGTGGGTCGGACGCCCCCGGACACTGACCCAATTGCCGACCTGCCCGGCACGGGTGAAGACGCATCAGCCCCTCCTCACGAGACGGTGAACGGTTCTAGGCTGATGGCTCTGTCGAGTGATGTGGGGGAACGCCATGCTGCTTGAGGGATTCATCGCTGCGGCTGCCGCAGGTGCCGGCGCCATCATCCAGGCTGCGGGAACGGACGCGTGGAACGGGATCCGCGGCACGGTGGCCCGGCTGATCGGCCGGGGGGAGACGGGGCGCGAGCAGGCGGAGCTGGAACGTCTGGACCGGACTCGGGCCGTCCTGGAGGCCGCGCAGGACGGGGAGGAGGGCGAGCGGGTACGGATCGCGCAGGTCGCGGCCTGGCAGACCCGTCTCGAAACCCTTCTGGAAGGACTGCCCGAGGTCGAGCAGGCGCAGGTCGTCGCCGAGCTGGAAGCGCTGGTCGCGCAGGCCGCTGCCGCTCGGACAACCGACACGGTGCACAACGACTTCCGGGGTGCGACCTTCACCCACAGTCAGGTGCAGGGCAGCGGGACCATGACGGTGACGAACAACTTCGACAAGTAGGACAGCGCGTGGGGGCCAAGAACAACGCGAAAGGCAAGGGCAAGAAGGGCGGAAAGGGAGGCGGTAAGGCCCGGGCCGGCAAGGGCCGGGTCGGGGGCGGGGTCGGCAACGACTACCGGGGCGCCGACTTCCAGCACAGTCAGGTCCAAGGCAGCGGCACCATGCAGATGTTCGTGCAGCAGTACGCACCGGTGCCGACCGCCACGGACTCGCTGCCTCGGCTCCGGGCGGATTTCACCGGCCGCGATGACGACGTCGATTTCCTGCTCGGCGTGCTCGATCCCGGGCGCACGGACGGCCTGCCGGCCCACGCGGTGCTGTCCGGATGGGGCGGGGTGGGCAAGACCACCCTCGTTCACGCCGCCGGGCATGCCGCGTTCGAGCGGGGGTGGTTCACGGGGGTGCTGATGGTCAACCTCCGTGGCTACGACCCCCACCCCTCCCAGGCCGAGGACGCGCTCGAAGCACTGCTGCGCTCGCTCGGAGTACGGCCCGAGCACGTTCCGCCCCCCGGCGCGGAACGCGAAGCCCTGTACCGTTCGCAGCTCGCAGCGCGCGAGCGGGCCGGGGAGCGGCTGCTCGTGATCGCCGACAACGCCTCCAGGGCCGATCAGGTCCGCCCTCTCCTGCCCCCGGGGCACCACGGGCTGCTGACCACCTCCCGCCGGTCGCTCCCGGGCCTCGGCCGTATGCGTACCGTCCATCTGCTGCAGCCCGAGGACGCCGTCGCTCTGCTGCGGGCGGCGCTCCGGCACCACAACCCCGACGATCGCCGGGTCGACGAGGAGCCGGAGGCGGCGCAGCAGGTGGCGGTGGCCTGCGGGTGTTTGCCGTTGGCGCTGCAGATCACTGCCGGGCTGCTCGCCGGTGACCCGGACCAGCCACTGGTCGAGCGCGCTGAACGGCTCACGCGCGCCGGGCGGCTGGAGGGGATCGACGACGGGGAACAGAGCCTGCGCGCCACCTTCGACCAGTCCTTCGAGAGCCTGCCCCTCCAACAGGCCGAACTGTTCCGGCTCCTGTCCCTCAACCCGGGCCCCGACATCTCCACCGCTGCGGTCGCTCTCCTGGCCGAACAGCCCGAAGCGGCTGTTGAGAAGCTGTTGGGGCACCTGGCAGCCGCCCACCTGATCGACCGTGGCCCCGTCCGGGGCCGGTGGCAGATGCACGACCTGCTCCGTGAGTACGCCCATGGAAAGGCCACTGCTCAATGCGAACGCTCGCGTCCTTCCCGGCGCCGCTACGACCAGGCCCGCACCCGTCTCACCAGCTATTACGCGCGTACCGCTGAAGCTGCCGACACACACCTCGAGGCCGGTCGCGCAGCCGTTGCCCCGCTGTTCCCGGGCCGGGAGCAGGCACTGGCATGGCTGGATGCCGAGCGGGAGAATCTGATTGCCACCGTCCACTCCGAAGGCACCACGCAGACTGCCATCAAGCTTGGTTTCAGCCTCGGCCGGTACCTGGAGAGCCGTCGCCGCCTGCAGGACCTGGTCACGATCTACTCCCTCGTACTGGATGTCTGCAGGGCGCGGGGCGACACCCTCAACGAAGCCGCTGCCTGGCGCAACCTCGGCTTCGCCCTGTACGAAGTGCGGCGTTTCGACGAGGCCATCGACGCCCACCGAAAAGCCCTTGCCCTGTTTCAGCAGCATGCCGACACCCACCACGAGGCCAGTGCCTGGGACACCCTCGGAGCCGCCCTGTACGAAGTGCGGCGTTTCGACGAGGCCATCGAGGCCCACCGAAGAGCTCTTGCCCTGTACCGGAAACACGCCGACACCCTCAACGAGGCCGGTGCCTGGAGCAACCTCGGAAATTCCCTGCGCGAAGTGCGGCGTTTCGATGAGGCCATTGACGCCCACCAAAAAGCTCTCGTTCTGTTTCAGCAGCATGCCGATACCCACCACGAGGCCAGTGCCTGGAGCAACCTCGGAGCCGTCCTGTATGAAGTGCGGCGTTTTGACGAGGCCATCGAGGCTCACCGAAAAGCTCTCGTTCTGTTTCAGCAGCATGCCGATACCCACCACGAGGCCAGCGCCTGGAGCAACCTCGGACTTGCCCTGTGCGGAGTGCGGCGTTTCGATGAGGCCATTGACGCTCACCGAAAAGCTCTCGTTCTGTTTCAGCAGCATGCCGATACCCACCGCGAAGCCAGGGCCTGGAACAACCTCGGAACCGCCCTGCGTGAAGTGCGGCGTTTCGACGAGGCCATCGACGCCGGGGAGCGGGCTGCGGCGATGCTGGCCGAGGAGGACGACTGGTTCCGTACGGGCGAAGCGTGGGGAGAGCTGGCCACCACGCTGGAAGCCGCAGGTGCGGACCCCGTGCGCGTCGAGGAGGCGTGGGAACGTTCTGTCGCCGCCTACACCCGGGCCGGTGCCACTGAAGAAGCGGAATCCTCGCGCGGCCACGTGAACGGCCCGCCGCCGCAGCAGTCCGCCGGGGAGGGCCCGGCCGAGAGCACCTGACGAAGCAAGGGACCGACGGCCCGCCCTGCCGGTGGATCTCGGCGGACGGGCCTCGGGCTCCGGCTCCTGATGGTCCGGGGCCCGAGGCCCGTCCGGCAGGTATCAGCACTCAGCGCTCAGCGCTCAGCGCTCAGCGCTCAGTGCTCAGTGCTCAGCGCTTGAGCGTGAAGGCGAAGTCCCCGGAGAGTTTGCCGCTCAGCCGGGCCGCCGAGACGAGCTTCCCCTCCGCGATCAGCCTCTCGACCTCGGCCCGGGGGAGGCCGCACCCCTCGGCGATCAGCCGTACCGGCCGGACGGGAATCCGCGCCGCGAAGCGCACCGAGACGTCGGTCGCCCCATCGTCGGTCGCTCCGTCGTCCGGGCGAACCGGTCCGTCGGTCTCCAGGCGCCAGGCTCCCGCCCAGTCGAGCGCGATGCGATTGCGGCGCAGAACGGCCGGGTCCTGGAGCAACTCCGCTGTCAGGCCGAGGTCGTTGGCGTGCAGCCGGTCCAGCAGGTCGGGTCGTACGGAGCGGACGTTGACCCGTTCCCGGACCGTGAGCTTCGCGGTCTCCCCGCAGGAGGTGCAGAGCACGAGGAGCCAGACGTCGATGAGCTTGTGGTTGGCGTTGACGCGGAACTTGCCGCTCGCCCGGAAGAGTTCGGCCGCGCAGGTGTGGCAACGGCGGAGGACGAGGGGCAGGCGTGTGGGTATGACAACCCAGTTGTTGAGCACAGAAATACACCGGTTCCAGTGAGAAATCCGCAGCAAGAAGCAGCGCGACACAGGGACATGCACCTGCATGCGTGACGCGCGACCCATCAGCACTCGGGAGGTCTCACAGGGTGTACAACGGTGTGCCCTTCGACGGACGACTCGGACCGGCAGCACGGTAACGGTCCCCAACGACGTTGCTCCACAGCTTTTTTGAGGTGCGGGCGGGCGGGAGGCATCGGCGGGAAGAGTCGGCAAGTAGCCTGGCCGTCTTCGGAGCGGTGAGGGGGCAGCGTGAACCATCAACGGATGTGGGACGAGCCGACGGGCCGCCGGGCGGGGGTTCCGTCCCCGGCCGGGGCACCTGTTCGGCTGGGCGTTCTCGCCCCCTTGTCCCGGCCCGGCTGGGTCGAGGCGGGCCGGCAGCTGCTCGCGGGGATCGAGCTGGCCGTCCGCGAGGTCAACGACGCGGGCGGGATCGGCGGCCGGCCGCTGGAGCCGGTGGTCCGGGACACCGCGGCCGACCCCGGGCGGGCCGCGGCGGCCGTGGACGAACTGGCCGCGCTGGGCGTGGTCGCCGTGGCGGGCGAGTACCACAGCGTCGTCGCCCGCGCCGCCGCCGCACGGGCCGACGCCCTCGGCGTACCGTTCCTCTGCTCGTCCGCGGTGCTCGACGCGCTCACCGAGGGGCCGACGGACCGGGTCGCGCGCCTGGCCCCGGCCCAGTCCCACGGCTGGCGGATCTACGGGGACTTCCTCCTCGGCGCGGGCCGGAGCCGGATCGCCGTGGCGGCCCAGCCGAGCGTCTACTGGGCGTCCGGGGCCCGCATCCTGCGGGACCACCTCGCCCCGCACGGCGGAAGTGTCGTCGAGCTCGACGCCGATGCGCTCACCCCGGGGGCCCTGTGCGAGGCGCTCGTCGACTCCGGTGCGACGGCGCTCCTCCTGCTGGTCGGCCATCCGGAACCGGCGGCGCCGATCGTCCGGGCCGTCCGGGCCGACCGGCGGCTCGCGGAGATCCTGATCGGCGCCCCGGCCGGGCAGCCGGAGTTCGCCGGATGGGTCGCGGAACTGGGCGGGGACGGTGCGGGGGTGCCGTTCTTGCGCTACCTGCCCGAGCGGCTCGGGCCGCTCGGCGAACGCGTCGGGAAGGAGCTGCGCGAGCGGCTGGGTGCCCCGCCCTCCTTCGTCGCCTTCGAGGGCTGGGACACGGTCGCCGTCCTCGCCGAGGTGCTGCGCTCGCACGGTACGGACCGGGCGGCCGTCGCCGGGGCGTGGCCGCGCGTGGTGGTCGAGGGCACCCGCGGGCCGATCCGGTTCTCCCGCACGCCGGGCATCGGCGTTCTGCAGTGGGCCTGGGCACCGGTCCAGGTCGTCGACCGGGACCCGGCGGACCCCGACCGCTTCCGGGTCCTCCACACCGGCTGAGACCGGGTTCCCGCGTCGGCCGGGTCGTCGGTCAGGCCCTGACCTCAGGCCCTGATCCCGGCGGCGACCGGGCGGTGGTCGCTGCCGGTGGAGGGGAGGGTCCAGGCGTCGGTGGGGGTGACGCCCCGGGTGAGGATGTGGTCGATGCGGGTGAGGGGGAAGACCGCGGGCCAGCTGAACCCGAAGCCGCTGCCGCCGCTGCCCTCGACCGACGCCAGCCGGGAGGTCAGCGGTTCGAGCCTGCGGTCGGTGGTGGCGCCGTTGAGGTCGCCCAGCAGCAGCACCTTCTTCTGCCGCTCGTCGTCGATGGCCCGGACGAGGGCGCCGAGGGTCTCGTCGCGCCGGCCGGTGGCGAAGCCGGACGTGCCGACGCGGACCGAGGGCAGGTGGACCACGTAGACGGCGAGGGGGCCCTTCGGCCCCTGGACCAGGGCGCGCAGGGAGCGGCTCCAGCCGGGATCGATGGTGATGCGCCGGGACTCGGTGATGGGGTAGCGGCTCCACAGGGCGACGGTGCCGATGTGCACGGAGTGGGGGAGCCGTCGGTCCAGCGACTTGCGGTAGGCGGGCAGGGCCTGGTCGGTGATCTCCTCCAGGGCCACCAGGTCGGGGTCGGCGGCCAGCAGCGTACGGACGGTCGCGGCGGGGTCGGGGTTGTCGGCTTTGACGTTGTGGGTGATCACGGTCAGGTTCGGCCCGCCCGTACCGTTCCCGCCGCTTCCACCGAGGAACAGGGGCGCGAACAGGGCGACCCACACGGCGCCGAGCACGAGCGCGGCGATGACGGCCGGGACGGACCTGCGGATCAGGGCGGCCAGGAGCAGCGCCGGTACGGTCAGGCCGATCCAGGGCAGCACGGTTTCGAGCAGGCTGCCCAGGTTGCCCGGCTCGTTGGGCACCAGCGAGTGGCCGACCAGCATGAGACCCGTGACCACCGCGACGACGCCCAGGATGTGGTCCCCGAGCCGTTTCGGGAGGTACCGGGCGGGACCGGCGGGCGAGGACATGGCGGTACCCGGTCCGGGGAGTTCCGGCGGCGTTCCGGGGAGTTCCGGCAGCGGTCCGGTGGGGCTCGACGGCTCGGTGGGGCCGGGGGTGCTGGGGGTGACGGGCTCGGGGGCGATGAGCTCGGAGATGACGGGCTCGGAGGGGTCGGAGAAACCGCCTCCGATGTACACGTCCGGGTAGGGGTCCTCGCGCAGATCGGCCATGGCATGTCCTTCGGAAGGGAGCGGCACCGGCTCGTGGACCGGCTCACGGGGTGGCTCGCACGCCGACTCGCACGCCGGCTCACACGTCGACTCACGGGCTGAACGCATCGCCGGTCAGCCGGCCGCGTCGGTCAGGGGCTGGGGGCAGGTGCCGCCCGGGGTGGTGAGCAGCTCGAAGTGCCACATCTCGTTGCTGTAGACCTGGCACAGGCCGTAGTCGGAGCCGTTGCGGATGAGCCAGTCGTCGGCGTCGGTGGGGCCGATGTCGACCGCCTTCCCGGACACGTGGGTCGACTTCTCCGGGGGCTTCACGAACTGCCTCGCCTTTTCGACGCTCCCGTACTTCTCGATGCCCTCGTCCAGCAGACGCTGCTGGTGCTCCATGGAACGCCAGCCGGAGGTGACCTGGAATTCGATGTTGTCGTCGCGTGCGTCCCGGGCCGCTTCCTGCACGGCCTTCAGCAGGCGCTTGTCCAGGCGGCTGATGGCCGGGTGGTGGGTGTCGAAGGGGGTGAGCGCGCGGCCGTCCGAACGGCCGCTGCTGCTGTCGGTGCCGGTGCCGGTGCCATCGGTGCTCTCCGGGGCGGTGTCCGAGGACGCTCCGCCGTCGTCCGGCCCGTGGTCCGCCGTCGTGGCCGCCCGCGCGGCCGGTTCGCTCCGGGTGGGCGTGCCCCAGATCGCCGTCAGCACCAGCACCAGCACGGCGGCCGCGCCGGCCCCGGCCGCGGTCCGGCCGGGGGAGCGGCGCGCGGCAGTGGTGAAGCGGTTCGCGGCCGGGGCGCGGCGGTTCGCGGCGGGGTCGTCGTGCATGGTCTCCTCCGGACATCTGGGCGGGGCGGCGGGTGCCGCCGACCGATGCCCCGAGTGAACGCCGGGCCGTGTTGTCGGGCCGTTTCGATTTCCCGATACGTTTTCGATAACCCCGTACCGCTTGGATGTCCCCGTACCGTTTCCGCAAGGAACGTACGAACGGTCCGGTGACCTGCCGGGCGAGGCACGGAGCAGGAGAGACCGGATGCGGGTGCTGATTGTCGAGGACGAGCTGTACCTCGCCGAGGCGGTGCAGGCGGGGCTGCGGCTCGAAGCCATCGCCTCCGACATCGCCGGGGACGGGGACACCGCCCTGGAACGCCTCGACGTGAACGAGTACGACGTCGTCGTGCTCGACCGCGACATCCCCGGCACGCACGGCGACGACGTGTGCCGGATCATCGTGGAGCGGCGCCTCGGCTGCCGGGTGCTCATGCTGACCGCGGCGGGGATGCTCAACGAGAAGGTCGCCGGGTTCGAGCTGGGCGCCGACGACTACCTGACGAAGCCCTTCGACCTGAAGGAACTCGTCGTACGGCTCCGCTCGCTGGCCCGTCGGCCCAAGGACAGCACGCCTCCCGTCCTCGAGTACGCCGGAATCCGGCTGGACCCGTTCCGGCGCGAGGTCTTCCGCGACGGGAAGTACGTGGCGCTCACCAGGAAGCAGTTCGCCGTCCTGGAGGTCCTCATGACCGCGCGGGGCGGGGTCGTCAGCGCGGAGACGCTGCTGGAGCGGGCCTGGGACGAGAACGCCGACCCGTTCACCAACGCGGTCCGCATCACCATGTCCACGCTCCGCAAACGGCTCGGCGAACCGTCGCCCATCCACACCGTGCCCGGCGTCGGATACCGCCTCGGCGAGCAGGCCGGACAGCAGGGGACCGTTGGGCAGCGCGGGACGGCAGCCGGGCAGCACGGGACGACGGGACGCGAGCGATGAGGAGCGGGACCGTGGCCCACCAGGACAGCGGCACAGGTACGGCCGGCGGCGGCACCGGGACAGGTGGCGGCGCCGGAGCGGCCGCCGGGGGCCCGGCGCCGTCCAAGCGGCCACGGCGGCTGACCGCCCGGATGAAGCTCACCCTCACCTACGCCCTGTTCGTCTTCGTCGCCGGGGCGTTCAGCCTGGTCGTGGTCTACCTGGCGTTGCGCTTCGTGCCCAACTACCCGCTGGGCGACGTGAATCCGCAGGCCGCCGCCGTCGCCACCCGCCCGGACATCCTCCAGGCCCTGGTCAAGGCGTCCGGTGTTGTTCTGCTGTTCCTCGCGCTGCTCGGGCTCGGCGCGGGCTGGCTCATCGCGGGCCGCGTCCTGCGCCCGCTCCAGGACATCACCCGGGCGGCCCGCCGGGCCGCCGACGGCTCCCTGGACCACCGCATCGGACTCACCGGCCCGCGCGACGAGTTCACCGAACTCTCCGACACCTTCGACGACATGCTCGCCCGCCTCCAGCGGTCCTTCGAGGCCCAGCAGCGGTTCGCCGCCAACGCCTCGCACGAACTGCGCACGCCCCTCGCCGTCAGCCGCACCATGCTCGACGTGGCCGTCGCCGACCCCGACGGCCAGGACTACCGGCGCCTCGTCTCCCGGCTCCGCGAGACCAACCAGCGCGGCATCGACATCACCGACGCCCTGCTCCAGCTCTCCGCCCTCGACCACACCCCGCCCGCCACGGAGGAAGGGCTCGACCTCGCCGACACCGCACGGGGCGCCGTCGAGACCGTCCGCGAGGAGGCCGAAACGCGGGGCGTCACCCTCTCCGCCGGCATCCACCCGGCCCCGGTCACCGGCAACGGCGTACTGCTGCGCCAGCTCGTCCTGAACCTGCTCCACAACGCCGTACGGCACAACCTGCCCACGGGCGGATCGCTCGCCCTGACCGTCGGCCCCGACCCGGTGCGCCCCGGCCGCGCCCTCCTGACCGTCACCAACACCGGACCGCTGCTGCCCGACACCGTCGACCACCTCACCGAGCCGTTCCTGCGCGGCGGCGGGCGCCTGGCCGAGAAGGACCCCACCCGCCGCGGCCACGGCCTCGGCCTGACGATCGTCTCCAGCATCGTCCGCGCGCACCACGGGGAACTGACCCTGACCCCCAATTCCGGCGGAGGGCTCACCGTCCGGGTGTCGCTGCCCGGCCCCGGACAGGACGGCGCACGCCCGTCGCGATGAACGCGGGACGGACGACTTGACCTCAAGCGCGCTTGGGGAAGGAGCCTTCCGTCATGGACATCGAAGAGATGCGGCGACAGCTGCGAGCCCTGACCGACCGTGCCGAGATCACCGACCTGCTGGACCGTTACCTGCGTTCCCTGGACGCGGGGGTCTTCGACGAGGAGTGGGCGCGTGCGTTCCACACCGAGTACGTCACCGCGGAGATGCCCCTCGGCACCGTGCACGGCCGCGACGCCCTGCTGTCCCGCGTCCGGCGGGGAATGGCGCTGTTCGACCGGACCGTGCACCTGGGCACCAACGCCGTCATCGAGATCGACGGCGACCGGGCCACCGCCCGCGGCGCCCAGCTGAGCACCCACGTCCTGGCGGACGGCCCGGGCGAACTCTTCGTCTCCGCCGGCCACACCGACAACGAACTGGTCCGCACGGCCGACGGCTGGCGGATCTCCGCCTCGGCCCTGCGGGTGGTGTGGACCCGCGGCACCCCTCCCCGCCTGCCGGAAGATTTCGCCCTCGCCGCCCCGGCGGCTCCCGCGGCCTGACCGGGGCGGTGACGTCCGCTCCCGGGCGGACGCCGGGGCCGGTCCGGGAAGCGGGCCGGAGCCGTCCCCGAGCCGTCCCCGAGCGGGGCGGGAGGCAGCTGCCCTGGTCCGGGGCGTGGGGGGCGCTCGTATGCTCGAGCCCATGAAGGATCCTCAGCACGGACGTCCGACCACCAATGCCATGCGGCGTGCCCTCAAGCGGGCCCGCGACGGTGTTGCCCTCGATGTGACCGAGGCCGCCGTCCTGCTCCAGGCGCGGGGCGACGACCTGACGGACCTCGCGGCCTCGGCCGCCCGGGTGCGCGACGCCGGGCTGGAGGCCGCGGGGCGGCCGGGGGTGATCACGTACTCCCGCAAGGTCTTCATCCCGCTGACCCGGCTCTGCCGTGACAAGTGTCACTACTGCACCTTCGTCACCGTCCCCGGCAAGCTCCGGCGCGCGGGCCACGGGATGTTCCTGTCGCCCGACGAGGTGCTGGCCATCGCCCGCGAGGGCGCGGCCATGGGATGCAAGGAAGCCCTGTTCACGCTCGGCGACCGGCCGGAGGACCGCTGGCCCGAGGCGCGGGAGTGGCTGGAGGCCGAGGGGTACGACGACACCCTGGCGTACGTGCGCGCCATGGCGATCCGGGTCCTGGAGGAGACCGGGCTGCTGCCGCACCTGAACCCCGGGGTGATGGGCTGGACCGACCTCCAGCGCCTCAAGCCCGTCGCCCCGTCCATGGGCATGATGCTGGAGACGACCGCGACCCGGCTGTGGTCCGAGCCCGGCGGCCCGCACCACGGCTCCCCCGACAAGGAACCGGCCGTACGCCTGCGGGTCCTGGAGGACGCCGGACGTTCCAACGTGCCGTTCACCACCGGCATCCTGATCGGCATCGGCGAGTCGTACGAGGAGCGCGCCGACTCCCTCTTCGAGCTGCGCCGGACCGCCCGCGCCTACCACGGCATCCAGGAAGTCATCGTCCAGAACTTCCGGGCCAAGCCCGACACCGCGATGCGCGGCATGCCGGACGCCGAGCTGGAGGAGCTGGCCGCCGCCATCGCCGTCGCCCGGCACGTGCTCGGCCCGTCCGCCCGCATCCAGGCCCCGCCGAACCTCGTCGACGCCGAGTACGCGCTGATCGTCGGCGCGGGCATCGACGACTGGGGCGGGGTGTCACCGCTCACCCCGGACCACGTCAACCCCGAGCGCCCCTGGCCGCACATCGACGAACTCGCCGCGCGGACCGCCGAGGCGGGCTTCACGCTCCGCGAACGGCTCACCATCTACCCGGAGTTCATCAAGCGCGGCGAGCCCTGGCTCGACCCCCGGCTGCTGCCGCACGTGCGGGCGCTCGCCGACCCGGGGACCGGGCTCGCCCGCGAGGGCGCGATCCCCACCGGGCTGCCCTGGCAGGAGCCCGACGAGGAGTTCGGCGCCACCGGCCGCACCGACCTGCACCGCACCATCGACACCGAGGGCCGCACCGGCGACCGCCGCGAGGACTTCGACGAGGTGTACGGGGACTGGGACGCGCTGCGCGAGTCCGCCGCCCCCGGCATGGTCCCGTCCAGGATCGACGCGGACGTGAGGGCCGCGCTCGGGCAGGCCGCCGACGACCCGACGAAGCTCACCGACGAGCAGGCGCTCGTCCTGTTCCACGCGGAGGGCGAGGCGCTCGACGAGCTGTGCCGGATCGCGGACACCCTGCGCCGCGACGTGGTCGGCGACGACGTCACGTACATCGTCACCAGGAACATCAACTTCACCAACGTCTGCTACACCGGCTGCCGCTTCTGCGCCTTCGCCCAGCGGCGCACCGACGCCGACGCGTACAGCCTCTCCCTGGACCAGGTCGCCGACCGGGCCGCGCAGGCGTGGGACGTCGGCGCGGTCGAGGTGTGCATGCAGGGCGGCATCCACCCGGACCTGCCCGGCACCGCGTACTTCGACATCGCGCGGGCGGTGAAGGAACGCGTGCCCGGCATGCACGTGCACGCCTTCTCGCCCATGGAGGTCGTCAACGGCGCCACCCGCACCGGGCTGTCCATCCGCGACTGGCTGACCGCGGCGAAGGAGGCCGGGCTCGACTCGATCCCCGGCACGGCGGCCGAGATCCTGGACGACGAGGTCCGCTGGGTCCTCACCAAGGGCAAGCTGCCGACGGCGACCTGGCTGGAGGTCATCAGGACCGCCCACGAGGTGGGCCTGCGCTCCTCGTCCACGATGATGTACGGGCACGTCGACCAGCCCCGGCACTGGCTCGGCCACCTGCGGACCCTGGCCCGGCTCCAGCAGGAGACCGGCGGCTTCACGGAGTTCGTCACGCTCCCGTTCATCCACACCAACGCCCCGATCTACCTGGCGGGCATCGCCCGCCCCGGCCCGACCGACCGGGACAACCGGGCCGTCACCGCCATGGCCCGGCTGCTGCTCCACCCGCACATCACCAACATCCAGACCAGCTGGGTCAAGCTCGGTACGCAGGGCGCGGCCGAGATGCTGCGCTCGGGCGCCAACGACCTGGGCGGCACGCTGATGGAGGAGACCATCTCCCGCATGGCCGGGTCGAGTTACGGCTCGTACCGGTCGGTCCGGGACCTCGTCGCCATCGCCGACCTGGCCGGCCGCCCGGCGAAGCCGCGCACGACGCTGTACGGGGAGGTCCCGCAGGAACGGCAGCGGGCGGCGGAGGCGTCCGACGGGCACCTCCCGGAGCTGCTGCCGCTGCTGCCGGACTGAGCCGCGCCCCGGGGTCCGGCCCGAGAGCCCGGGGTCCGGGCGGAACCGCCGTGGGCCGGGCGGGGTCTTTTTGATTCGGGTCAACTCGGGTCGACTCAAGTTGACTTGAGTCGACCCGAGTTGACCCGAGTTGATTCAAGTCGACCCGAGTTGACCCGAGTGGACTGCTGTGCACGCCTCGCGAGTACCTCGTGAAGAACCTGTCGGCAAATACCCGAAATGGTGATTGCGCCGTCCTTCTTTCTGAAATTAACGTAGTCATCACTCTGTTTCCCCCAGTCATCCGGAAATGATCGGGTGATGCCCGTCGCCGCGCCACGGTGCATGGCGTCGGGAAAGATTTCCGTGACCGGTGTCGACGCCCTCGCGGTCCGGCTCGAACAGCACGGTGTACCCGCTGTCCGGGGCGTCAGCCGGCCCGGGGCGGACCCGGCCGCTTCTCCGGCCGGGATCCGGGCGGCAACCACCTGGAATTCCTCCTCCTCCAGCCCACGACCTGGTCCGAGACCCCGGACCGCCAGGAGGCGCCGTCATGCAGAGCCTGACCACGTTCAACTTCATTCTTCGGCTCGCCACCGGAGTCGGCTGCGGCGCCCTGATCGGCATGGAGCGTCAGTGGCGCTACCGCATCGCCGGACTGCGCACCAATGCCCTCGTCGCCGCCGGGGCGGCCCTCTTCGTCCTCTACAGCGAGGCCATCGACGACCCGAACAGCCCCACCAGGGTCGCCTCCTACGTGGTGTCCGGCATCGGCTTCATCGGCGGCGGCGTCATCCTCCGCGAAGGCGGAGACGTCCGTGGCCTCAACACCGCCGCCACCCTGTGGTGCTCGGCCGCAGCCGGTGTGCTCGCCGCTTCCGGGCGGCTCACCCTCGCCCTGCTCGGCGCGGGCGCGGTCGTCACCATCCACCTGATCCTGCGCCCCGCCAGTCGGCTCATCGACCGGACCCCGCAGAGCAACGCCGACACCGCCACGCGCGCCACCTTCCACGTCATCTGCGACCGCCGTGACGAGCCCCATGTCCGCGTCCTGCTCATCCAGTTGCTCAGCAGTACCACCCCCCGGCTGACCGGTCTGCACATCCGCCACGACAGGGAGGACATCACCGCCATGGAAGCCACGGTCTCCATCGACGGCGCCCCCGGCGAACCCATGGAACAGCTCGTCACCCGCCTGTCCCTGGAGCCGGGCGTCCGTGATCTGCACTGGCACCTCACCGACCACGACGACCAGGCCCGGGCCGACTGCGAGATCCTGGCCTGACACCGGCATTCCGCGGAGGAGCGGCGGGCGGGGCAATGTCCTCCTCCGGATCCCCGATCCGTCCGGGCGAGGAGAAGCCGCCCGGCGGCTGCATCCGGGGCCGGTTCGGTCCAGGTCGGGTCGGCCGGAGTCGGGCCGGCCGGGATCGGGGCAGCCGGGGCCGATTCGGTCAGGTCCGGGTCGGCCGGGGCCGGTTCACTCCGGTCCGGGGCCGTTCGCGGGCAGGAAGTCGCCCTCGTACGGGACTCCGGCGAGCGCGGCGTCGACCCGGTCCCGGATGTAGCCGCCGGTCATCGGGCAGTCGAGGGCCCGGTCGGTGCGGCAGCCGAGCATGTGGTCGAGGACCGCCACCGCGCGGTTCAGCTTCTCGATCCGCCGGAGCATCGCGTCCCGCTGCCCGGCGACGAGCGCGAGGCGGTCCGCGGCCTTCTCGCTGCCGACGACGGCCCCCGTCTCGGCGAGGGTCAGCATCCCGTCGTCGTGCCAGAGCTGGACGTAGGCGAGCCGGGCGAGGTCCTCGCGGCTGTAGTACCGGACGCGGCCCCGGCGCTCGCTGTGCCGGACGAGCCCGCGCTCCTCGTAGAACCGCAGGGTCGGGACGGTGAGCCCGAACGCGTCGGCGACCTCGCTGATCGAGTACAAGTCCTCCATCGGACACCTCCACCGCCCGGCCGCACTTGCGCTCAAGCTTACTTGAGCATGAACGCTGAAGGGGTCGTCCCTCCCTGGAAGGTCCCCGTGCCCGTGCCCGTTTCCCCGTCCGCCGTCCGGACCCCCGGTGCGCCCGGTCCGGCCCCGCGGCGCCTCTTCCGCGAACCGTCCGCCACCGCCTCGGCCGTGCTCCTCGTGACCGGCTTCGTCCTGCTGAGCCTGAACACCCGGGTGGCGTTCGGGCAGCTCGGCCCGCTCGCGCCCGTGGCCGGTTTCGGGACCGGGGCCGTCACCCTGCTCGGCCTGCTGCCGCCGCTCTGCATGGGGGCCTTCGCCCCGGTCGTCCCGCTGGTGCGGCGGCGGCTCGGCGAGGAGCGCGGCCTGTTCGCGGCGAGCGTCCTGCTGCTCGCCGGGGCGGTCGTGCGCATGCTGGGAATGCCCGGCCTCCTCGTCGGCACCGCCCTGGTCGGCGTGGCCACGGCCGTGGTGAACGTGCTGATACCCGTGTTCGTGCGCAGCCGGTTCGCCCCGCGCAGGGCCGGCGTCATGATGGGTGTCTACGCCCTGTCGATGGGGGCGGGTTCGGCGATCGTCGCGGCGCTGATGGTGCCGGTGTGGCGGGCCGCCGGGCACGCGTGGGAGCCCGCCATCGGCGTCGCCGTGATCCCCGCCGCCCTCGCGGCCCTCGGCATCGCCCCTCAACTGCGCTACGGGAAAAGGGATGTGAAGCCGGAACGGGTTCGGGTCCGGGTGCGCCTCCTCGGCGGCGACAAGGGCCTCGGCGGTGGCCGGGGGCTCGGCGGCGACAGGGGACTCGCGTGGAGCCTGATCGTCTTCTTCGGCCTGCAGACCCTGCTCTTCTACACCACCCTCGCCTGGCTGCCCGCGATCCTCGTGGCCTCCGGGGTCGCCGAGGGGACGGCCGGGACGATGCAGTCGCTGTTCATCGTCGGCGTCGCGGTCGGCGGCTTCCTCACCCCGGTGCTGGCCGCGGCCCGCACCGACCAGCGCCCCCACCTCCTCGTGGTGCTCCTGGTCTGCGCGTCCGGGTACGCGGGCCTGCTCGCCGCCCCCGCGGCCGCCCCCGCGCTCTGGTCGTTCGTGCTCGGCGCGGGCCTCGGCGGCGGCCAGGCGGTGTCCGGGGTCCTGTACGTGAAACGGGGCCGGGACCACGATCACGTCGCCGCGCTGTCCACGGCGGCGCAGACGGGCGGCTACCTGCTCGCCGCCGCCGGACCGGTCGCCGCGGCCGCGCTGCACACCGCCACGGGAGGCTGGACCGTACCCCTGCTCGTCCTCACGGGCGTGCTGCTGCCGAGCGCCGCGGCGAGCATGCGCGCGGGCCACGACCGGCCGGCACGGGACTGACCCGGCCCGCACGCCCCGGCCCGCCGTGCACCCGGTCCGCGACTGGGGCGGAAGCGGGCGCTGGCAGACTGGGGGCATGCCTCCGACCGGTCCGCGCCGCCTGTCCCTCCAGGAGATCGTCGACGGGCACCGACGTGCCGCCTTCGTCGGCCGGGAGGACGAACTCGCCCTGTTCCGCGCCAACTTCGAGGTGCCCCCGGAGGACCCGCGGCACCGCTTCGTGTTCCACGTCAGGGGGAACGCGGGGGTCGGCAAGACGTCCCTCGTACGCGAATGGGAGCGGGCCGCCAGGGAGTCGGGCGCGCTGACCGCGTGGGTCGACGACGCGGCCGAGTCGATACCCGAGGTACTGGCCGCGGTGGCCGCGCAGTTCGCCGGGCAGGGGCACCCGCTCAAGGCGCTGGACCGGCTGCTCACCACGTACCGGCGGCAGCTCCACGAGGCCGCCGCCGCCCCCGCCGACGGAGAACCCTCCCCGGGCGCCCTGGCCGCGTCGCAGGCCGGGCTGATGGTGGCCGGGACGATCCCCGTACTGGGGGCGCTGGCCGGGGGCCTCGACCCGGCGACGGTGGCGCGGGGCGCGGGCGGACTGCGCGCGGTGTTCGGCGGGCGGGCCCGGCAGGAGGAGGCGGGGCTCCTGGCGGAACCGGTACGGGTCCTCACGCCCGTGTTCGTCGCCGAGCTGGAGCGGGTCGCGGACACCGTCCCCTGGGTGACGCTGTTCCTGGACACCTACGAGCGCACCGCCCCGGTGCTCGACGGCTGGCTGACCGACCTGCTCACCCCGCACCGCTACGGGAACCTCCCCGCGAACCTCGTCCTCACCCTCGCCGGGCAGCGCCGCCTCGACCCCGTGCGCTGGTCCGGGCACGGCCGGCTGGCGGCGGACGTACCGCTGGCCCCGTTCACCGAACGGGAGTCGCGCCGACTCCTCACCGACAGAGGGGTCCTGGACGAGACCGTCGTACGGGAGGTGCTGCGGCTCTCCGGCGGGCTGCCGGTCCTGGTGTCCACGCTCGCCACGAACCCGGGCGCGTTCGAGGACGCGAACGCGACGGCCGTCGAGCGGTTCCTCGCGGCGGAGAGCGACCCCGGGCGGCGCGCGGCGGCCCTGGCCTGCGCCCTGCCCCGGCGGCTGGACGAGGACCTGGTCGCCGTGGCGGCGCCGGACGCCGGACCCGGACTCCACGACTGGCTGAACGAACTGCCGTTCGTGGCCGGGCGGTACACCGGCCGGGCCAGGTACCACGACGTGGTCCGCGCCCCGATGCTCCGGCTGGAGCGCACCGCCTCGCCCCGCCGCTGGGCCGAGGCGCACGAGCGCCTGGCCGGGGCCTTCGCCGCCCGCCGGGACCGGGCGGCCGAGGGCGTGGCCCCGGACCGGCTCTGGACCGAGGAGCCCTGGCGCGAGGCGGCCCTCGACGCGCTGTACCACCGGCTCTGCGCCCACCCGCGCTCCGCGCTCCCCGACGCGCTGCGCGCCGGGATCGACGCCTGCGGGCAGGACCCGGTGGCCGCCCGGCACTGGGCGCGCACCCTCGCGGAGGCGGGCGAGGACGCCGACAGCGCCGTACTGCGCGACTGGGGGCGGGACCTGCTGACCGCGCTGACCGACCACGGGCCGCGCGTCGCCGCCGCCCTCGGGCTGCTGCTGACCCGCGCCGAACTGACCGACACCGACCGGGCGACCGCCCTCGTGACGCGGGCCTGGGACCACTTCCGGGCCGGTGCGGCCGAAGCCGCGCTGTCCGACCACGGGCGGGCCGTTGCGGTGGACCCGCGCAACGCCCGGGCGTTCCAGGGGCGGGCCGTCGTGCTGCGGGCGCTCGGCCGGTACGAGGAGGCCCTGGCCGACCTGGACCGGGCCGAGGAGATCGCGCCCGACTGGGCCTGGGCGGTGCGGGAGCGGGGCGAGACCTACCGGCGGATGGGGCGGCTGGAGGAGGCCCTGGCCGTGCTGGACCGGGCGCACGCCATGGACCCGGCCGACGCCGTGCCGCTCGGCAGCCGGGGCCTGGTGCGGCACCGGCTCGGCCGGCACGAGGAGGCGCTCGACGACTTCGACCGGGCGATCGCCCTGCGGCCGGAGTACCACTGGGCGCTCGTCCGCCGCGCCCAGGTCCGCTCCGCCCTGGGCGACCCGGTGGGCGCCCTGGCCGACCTGGACCGGGCCGAGGAACTGGCCCCGGGGCGGGCCGGGACGGCGGGGGAGCGGGGCGAGGTGTACCGGGCGGCGGGGCGCCACGAGGAGGCCGTCGCCGAGTACGGCCGGGCGCTCGCCCTGGACCCGGCCTACGCCTGGGCCCTGGGCAGCCGGGCGCTGGCGTACGAACAACTGGGCCGCACCGCCGACGCCCTGGCCGACCTGGACCGGGCGCTGGAGATCGACCCGCAGTACGCGTGGGCGCGGGAGCAGCGGGACCGGCTGACCGGTTGACCCACTGGCCGGCTGGCCGACTCGTCGAACGGTCGAACGCACGGTCCGTACGCCCTGGTCCGTACGCCCGGTCCGCGAGGCCCGACCCGTACGTCCCGGCGCCCCGGTCCGTACGCCCCCCCGCCCGCGTCCACCGGTCAAAAACGACCTGCGGGACGTCCGTCCACATACCCACGCGTACCCGTTTCCGGGCCCCCGACCCACCGTTCCCGTTCGATTACAGTGCTGCGAAGTCGCGGTCGGGCCGACGGGGAAGAGGGGCGCGGTGACCACAGGAACCACGGCTGTCTGGGGCCGTGCCGAGCAGCAGGACTTCCGCAGCCGGGTGCGCGGCGCGCTGCTGTGCGGGGCCGTCGGCGACGCGCTCGGGGCCGGGGTCCACGACCTCGCGCTGGAGGAGATCCGGGAGACCCACGGCGCCGAGGCCGTCACCGATCTCGTGCCCGTGCACGGCGCGCGGGGCACCGTCACCGCCATCACCCAGCTCACCCTGTTCACCGTCGACGGCCTCATCCGGGCCCAGGTCCGCCGCGACATCGGGGCCTGGCACCCGCCCACCGATGTCCACCGCGCCCATCTGCGCTGGGCGGCCACGCAGCACGACTGGGGGCCCGACGAGCGCCGCACGGAGGACGGCTGGCTCGCCCGGCAGGAGTGGCTGTACGCCCGCCGGAGCCCCACCCGGGAATGCCTCACCGGCTTCGGCGACCCCACCATGGGCACGCTCGACCAGCCCAAGAACCCCACCGCCCGGGGCTCGGCGGCCCTCACCCGGTCCGCGCCGTTCGGGCTGCTCGTCGGCTGGGAGCCCGAACTCGTCCTCCAGCTCGCCGTCGAGTGCGCCGCCCAGACCCACGGCCACCCCGTCGCCCTGCTCTCCGCGGGGGCCTTCGCCGTCATGGTGCACGCGCTGACCCGGGGCGAGACCCTGGACGGCGCCGTCCAGCACGTGCTGGCCCTGCTCGCCGGGAAACCCGGCCACGAACCGGTCTCCGAGGCGCTGAAGCAGGCCCTCGGCACCGTGCGCCAGGGCATTCCGGGCCCGGCCCTGATCGAGTCGCTGGGCGACACGGACTCGGCCGAGGAGGTGCTCGCCGTCGCCGTGTACTGCGCGCTGGTCAGCGAGGACGTACGGCACGGGCTGCGGCTGGCGGTCAACCACGGCGGGCCGTCCGCCGCCACCGGGGCCCTGTGCGGGGCGCTCCTCGGCGCGCTGCACGGCGAGACCGCGCTGCCGCCCGCCTGGCTCGTCGAACTGGAGGGACGGGCCACCCTGCTGGAGCTCGCCGACGACTTCGCCATGGAGATGACCCAGGGCCCGGCCCTGCACGGCCCCTCCGCCGCCGCCCCCGGCTGGCTGGCCCGCTACCCGCGTGGCTGAAGCCCGTAGCCCGTAGCCTGTAGCCCGTACGGGAGACGGGGGCGGGGCGAGGACCCCGGCCGGGGCTATCGCATCACTTCACCGGCGTTGACCAGCAGGGACTGCCCGGTGATCGCCCGCGCCCGGTCCGATGCCAGGAACACGGCGGCCTCCGCCACATCGCCGTCCGTGGCCGGTTCGGGCAGTGCCATGCGCTCGGTGAGCCCGCTCAGCACCTCGGCCTCGCTCACTCCCTCGGCCCGCGCCGTGGACCGTACGTACGCCTGCACCGGCGGGCCCCACATCCATCCCGGCAGCACCGTGTTGACCCGGATGCGGTGCGGGCCGAACTCCCGCGCCATGGAGTACATCGCCGAGGTGAGCGCCCCCTTCGACGCCGCGTACGCCGCCTGCCGCACCCGGGACGGCGCGGCCACCGAGGACTGCGTACCGATGATCACCACCGAGCCGCCCCGCTCCTTGAGACCGGGCAGACAGGCGCGGGTCATCCGCAGCGTGCCGAGCAGGTTGACGTCGAGCACCGGCCGCCAGGTGTCGAGGTCGGCGTCCTCGACCCCGCCGAAATGGCTGTCCAGGGCGGCGACGTGGACCACCGCGTCGAGCCGCCCGAACCGTTCCAGCGCCAGCGCGGCGAGCGCCCCGCACTGCGCCTCGTCCGTGATGTCGGTGGCCAGATGGGCGGTGTGCCGGCCCCCGGGGTCGATCCGCGCCGCCGAGCCGGCGAGATGCGCGGCGGTACGCGCCCCGAGCACCGCGTCCCCGCCCTCCCGCACGACCGCCGCAGCGACCCGGTGCCCGAGCCCGGGCCCCACCCCGGACACGACGACGGTCTTCCCCGCGAGCGACATCGGCGGCCTCCGGACGGCGTCGGTCCTGCACCCTGGCAGTACGGCGTGGTTCTGCACCCTGGCAGTTTTTCTGACGGTGCGTCAGAGTAGGGCGTCGCCGCCGAGTACGGAAGGGGAACGGCATGAGCGACGAGACGCGGAGCGCCACCTACGGCGAACTGGCCGCGCTGGGGCCGTACGGGGTCCGTCCCGGCCACGCGCTGATCACCCTGGTCGAACCGCACCCGGGCCACGAGCGCGCGTACAACCGCTGGTACGAGGACGACCACTACTACGCGGGCGCGATGGCGATGCCCTGGATGTTCGCCGGGCGCCGCTGGGTGGCCACCCGTGAGCTGCGGGAGCTGCGCTATCCGGAGCGTTCCGCGGTCGCGGAGCCGGTCGGGGCCGGCTGCTACCTGTCCGTGTACTGGGTGACGGAGGGGCGCTACGACGACCACATGAGGTGGACCGTCGGCATCAACAAACGGCTCGACCGGGACGGTCGCGTCCACCGGGACCGCACCCATGTGTTCACCTCGTTCCAGCACCACGAGGCGACGGTCTACCGGGACGGTGCCGAGGGGCCCCGGGACTTCCACGCCCTGGACCACCCCTACCGCGGGCTGGTCCTCGAAGTGATCGACGCCGAAGGCCCGGAGCAGCGGGCCGAGTTGCTCGAATGGCTGTGCTCGCGACACCTGCCGGAGCGGCTGGCGGGGTCCCCGGCGGCGATGGTGACCGTCTTCCGTCCCACGCCCCTGCCCGGAGACCGGATGGCCTATGTGAAGCAGGTGGAGGGCGTCGACACCCGGCTGACCCTGCTGTGGTTCCTCCAGGAGGAGCCGGGGGAGTGCCGGGCCGGGTACTTCGCCGGACTCGACGCGGCGGTCGCGGAATCCGGCCTGGGGCGGGTGGAGCTGGTGGCACCGTTCATACCGACGGTGCCGGGAACCGATCTGTACGTCGACCGGCTGCGCTGAGCGCTTCCTGCGGGGCCTCCCGCGGGACTTCCTGAGGGAGGCCCCGTGGGTTTTCCTGCGGTACTTCCGGCATGACTTCCTGCGGGGCGGGCGCCGAGCCCCCTCGGCCAGGACGGCGGACCAGTCGAGAGGGCTGACAACAACACCGGAAAGGCGCTGTGATGCGAGCGCGCGAATTCATCGGTCAGGCGTCGAAGGAACCCTTGCCGACGTCACGCACGAATGCGTTCCACGCGGCGGGGACGAACGTGATCGAGGGGCCTTCGGGGGCCTTCGAGTCGCGTACGTCAATTGCCTGCACGAGAGGGGACTTGACTTCGACGCAGGCGCCGTTGCCCCCGGAATACGAGGACTTCGTCCACTTGTCCGTAGCACCCTGACGAATGGCCATTTTCACTCCGGTTCAAAGAGTCGCGTGAATGACACCAACGGCGTTCCGCCGGTGTTCCGTTTGGCGTGATCGACGCTACTCGTCCCACCACTTGGGCGAAGGGGGTGTTCACTCGACCGGGTGGTATGTGTTCTGCACATCTTCCGCTACGGGTGAGCGGCAGTGTATTCTCCCGCCGCCCCTCCCGTAACATCACTTCATTTTCCACATTACGGACTTCGCGGGGCATTCGGGCTGTCCGGAATTCATGGCCGGAAGGCCCGAGGTGTTTCTCGTCCGCACGGCTTGTTCGCGCTGTTCGGCCGTACGGATCGGATGTATGCCGTCGCGGGTGCGTGTCATCGCGTGCATCTCATGGGGCACATGGGGCGCATGGTCCGGTCACACGCCGGGGAGTTCGGTGTACTGCTTCGCGATTTCGGCGATGAAGTGCCGGGTCTGTTCCACATTCAGCGCCTGTGCGCGCAGGTGCTCGTACATGACGCTGTACCGCTGGACGTCGTTCGCCTTCTCCAGATAGAGGTCGCTGGTGACGCCCTCGATGTAGACGACGCTGGAGTCCGCCGCGTCCGGGAATTCCAGAATGGCGTACTACCCGTTGATGCCGGGGTGCGCGCCCATCTCGAACGGCAGCACCTGCACGGTCACGTGCGGCAGCCGGGACAGTTCGATCAGTTGCTCCAGCTGCTCGATCATCACCTGCTTGCTGCCGACCAGCCGGCGCAGCGCGGATTCGTCGATCACCGCCCACAGCCGCAGCGGGTGTTCCGGGTCGGTGATCCGGTCCTGGCGGCGGGCCCGGACGCTGACGCGCTTGTCGATCTCGCTCGGCGGGGCCTCCGGCAACGCGCCGTTGATCAGCGCCTCGGCGTAGCCCCGGGTCTGCAACAGGCCCGGGACCACCTGGGGTTCGTACACCCGCAGCGACTCCGCGTCGGTCTCCAGACCGATGTAGACGCTGTACGGGATGTCGCCGAAGGCGTGCCACCAGCCCTGCTGGCGGGAGTCCTTGGCCATCTGCATGAGCGAGTCGACGATACGGTGGTCCACGACCTCGTACACCCCGCAGAGGTCGCGGACGTCGCGCTGGCTGATGGAACGGCGGCCGTTCTCCAGGCGGCTGATCTTCGACTGCGACACCAGCAGCCGCTCCGCCACCTCCTCGGCGGTCATGCCCTTGAGCTCGCGCAGTCGGCGCAGTTCCTGGCCCAATCGGCGTCGCCTGACGGTGGGATTGACGTTGGACGGCACGGAAACGGCACCTCCGGCTATGTAGCTGTGCGTATCTACTGCTGAGCAGATTGCCACCAATCCCCCCGGTCGCGCTGGAAAATGGACACACGCATGCGCGCGGGGCAGCCGATGTCTCGGCTGCCCCGCGCTTGGTGCGGCTCCCGAACCGGGTCTTGGGGACGACGGTGCGGCGGTATTCGATTGGTGCCGTGGTGTCGTGGTGCAGCGACGCCGTGGTGCGGGTGGTGCGGTGGCGTCATGTGCTGCGGTGGTGCGGTGTGCTGCGGTGCGGGCGCGTCGGCGCGGTCCTAGTGGGCCGCGATGCGCGCCATGCCGCCGCGGCGGGACTGCGACTGCACTTGCGGTTGCAACGGGACTCCGGCCGCCTGGCTGCGGCGCGGCTGTGCGACCGCCCCGTTCTGGACGTCCATCACGGCGTGCGCCACGAGACCGCCCATCGGGTCGTGCCTGATCAGGTCCCGGAGCCGGGAGCGCGATGAACGCCCCTCGTTCCCGGGGTACAGGTGCTTGCCGAGTCCGACCGCGTGGGCCAGCGCGGCGAGCGCCGCGGTCCGCGGGTCCGGCGGTACGCCGGTGCGGATCGCACTGTCCAGCCTGGCTCTGATGTCCCGGCTGATTGCCGTGTCCGTCGCCTGGTAGCGAGTCGTCGGCAGCACTCCGCACATCTGGCCCGCCACGGCATGCACCATGCCGCACCGCTCCAGATGAGCGAGGTAGATCTGACGCAGCCCCAGCCGGGGCCCGCCGATCCAGTGGACCGCCCGGACCGGGCTGCCGCGTCGGCGCAGCAGTTCCAGTGCGGAGTCCAGAGTCGGATCTCCTGTCGGCCGTGGCATCACCACGGCGATACGATCCCCGTCAGGGGCTATCCGTCCTGCCAGAGCCAGCTCCACTAGCTGAGCCCCGGCGAGGCCGAGGTCGAGCGACTGCGGCTGCGCTGTGGTACCCGTGGTCGGGTCCAGAGCGAGCAGCAGAAGCTCCTCCGGAATTGTTCTGCGGCTCCTGCCCATCCATGCCTCCCCGCGTGGATGAATGACAGGGTGACCCCTCTCACATTGGTCTGTCGAGAGTGCCTGGGTGCTTTGTACGGGAACCAGTAGGTATGTCGTTCTCGTCTTGCAGTCGGGCCGGTGGTTCACACAGGACACTGGTAGATGGTTTCGGACAGCGCGGGGGGCGTCCCCCGTGCCGCATGGAGGAGGCATCGGTGGCGGGCGAGTCCCCCGACAAGTCGGAGCAGCAGAAGTCGTCGGGAACGGCTCGGAGTGAAAGCGATCCGCGGCTTGCCGTCTTCCGTGAACCGTCCGCGAAGGACGAGACCGCGGGAGGAACGGACACGGCGACGGCCGTGTTCCGCGCGGGAGCGCTCGCCGGGGCCGACGGCGACGACGAGGGTGAGGGCGCCGGGGGCGCTGGCGGGACCAATGGTGTCGGGACGGACAAGGCCACGGCCGTCTTCCGCGCGCCGTCGGCCGAGGACGTCGTCGAGGGTGTCGAGGGTGTCGAGGACGTCGAGGACGTCGTCAAGGACCACGAGGACTCGGAGGAGCCCGGTGCGACCGGCGCCGGGGCCGACGCCGAGGAGCCCGAGGGCTCTGAGGGCCCTGAGGGCGCCGCGGACGCCGATGGGGCGAAGGATGCCGGAAAGGGTGCCGGAGGCCGGGAGGGGGCCTCTGGGGCTCCTGGAGGCGCGGATGCGGACGTGTCCGAGGTCACGGATGAAGGCGGAGACGCCGACGCGGCCGGTTCCGACGCCGATGAGCCCGGTTCCGGCGCCGCCGCGGTGAACGAGCCCGCGGAGGGCGATGCCCCGGAGCCTGCCGGGTCCAGGGCCGAGCCCAAGCCCGAGTCCGATTCTGAAACCGAGGTCAGGGCCGAGGCCGGTTCGGAGGTGCCGGACGCGGATACGGACGCGGCGAAGGCCGACACGTCCGAGTCCCGCGCCGCCGAGGCCGACGCCGCCGACGCGAAGGCTGCGAAGGACGAGAAGGCCGCAGTTGCTGCCGAGTCCAAGTCCGAGGCCGAGTCCGACGCCGGGTCGGACAAGGACGTCAAGGCTGACAAGGACGCCAAGAAGGCTGACAAGGACGCCGGTGATGACACCGACGGCGACGACACCGGCGGCGACGACAAGAACGAGAACGAGGTCGACCAGCCGACGGCCATCTTCAGGGCGCCCACCGCGGCCCGGGTCGACCAGCCGACGACCGCGCTGAAGGTCATTTCGCCCGACTCGAAGCAGGCGTCGGAGTCCGCCTCGAAGCCCGAGTCCTCCGCCGAGCGGACCAGCAAGTTCGTACCCCTGCGCGGGGACGACGTACGACCCGCGCCGGCGGCGCCGCGCCGGTCCGAGGCGCCCGCCCCCGCCGCGACGCCCGGCACACCGCCCCCCGCATCGCTGGGCGTTGCCGAGCGGACCACGCAGCAGCCGATGCCGCCGAAGCCGCCGCTCGACCTGCTGGCCGAGCTGACGAACACGCCCCCGCCGCCGGAGACCCCGGTCCGCACCGCCGTCCGCAGGGTCAAGATCTGGACCCCGCTGGTGCTGCTCCTGCTGATCGTCTTTGCGATCGTGCAGATGATGCGCCCGCTCCCGGACCCCGTGCTGAGCCTGTCGGTGAAGTCCACCTACACCTTCGAGGGGCAGCGCCTGGAACTCGACTGGCCGTCGCAGGGACAGTCCGCGGTGAGCGTGGACGGCGTCGGCTCGATGGGCAGTTCGGGGGCGCAGAAGCCCGCACCCATCGCCAGCGTCGCCAAGGTCATGACGGCGTACGTCGTCCTCAAGAACCACCCCCTGACCGGCAAGGAAGAGGGTGAGAAGATCACCGTCGACCAGCAGGCGGAGGACGAGTCCAAGCGCGACGACGAGTCGACGGCGCCGATCAAGAAGGGCCAGCAGTTCACGCAGAAGCAGCTGCTCCAGCTGCTGATGATTCCCTCGGGCAACAACGCGGCGCGCCTGCTGGCACGCTGGGACTCCCCGTCCGAGAAGGAGTTCGTGGCGAAGATGAACGCCGCGGCCAAGGAACTCGGCATGACGAACACCACCTACACCGACCCCAGCGGCCTGGACAAGGCCACCGTCTCCACCGCCGAGGACCAGATCAAGCTGGCCCGGGCGGTCATGCAGAACGATGTGTTCCGGAAGATCGTCGACACCCCGCAGATCGAGATCCCGGGCATCGACCAGGTGATCTACAACAACAACACCCTCCTGCTGGAGCCGGGCGTGAGCGGCATCAAGACCGGCTCGTCCACCCCGGCCGGCGGCAACCTGCTCTGGTCCGCGAACACCGTCGTCGACGGCAAGACGCTCTGGATCTACGGTGCCGTCATGGGGCAGCAGGCGGGCACCGGCCAGCCGTACGACAGCCTCGCCATGTCGCTGCAGAACAGCCTCAAGGTGATCAAGGGCGCGCAGAAGGCGGTCACATCGGCCCAGGTGGTGAAGAAGGGGGACGTCGTCGGATACGTGGACGACGGCCTCGGCGGCCGTGCCGCGGTGGTCGCGACCCGCAACCTGAAGGCGAAGGGCTGGCCGGGCCTCAAGGTCGAGCTCTCCCTCTCGGACAACGGCAAGAAGATCCCGCACAGCGCGTCGGCGGGCACCGAGGTGGGCGTGGTGACCGTGGGCACCGGGCCGGGCAAGGTCAGTGCGCCGGTGGCCCTCCAGGAGGAACTGAAGGCCCCGGGATTCGGCCAGAAGCTGACCCGGCTCGGCTGACCCGCTGCATCAACAATGAACGGACGGTGGTTCCCGGGGCTCGGCCCCGGGAACCACCGTCCGTTCATGGGATCAGCCGCAGTGTTCCCAGCCGCTGGTGTACGAGGCTTCGTTGATGCCACCGCCCCACATCACGCACTTGCCGCCTCCGGCGACCCGGACGGGGCCGGCGTACGAGGTGTAGTCGCCCTCGTCCACCTTCCAGCTGCCGCCCTCCACCTTGACCTTTGCGTGCATCAGGGTGGAGCCGCCTGCGGTTCCTCGTATGGTGACGACGCAGTTTGTGCTGCCGTTCCACAGGAGGTACGTCGTTGCTGCGGGGCTTGAGGACAGCGCATGTGAATCGATGACGCTGTAGCCGGAACCGCAGAGGGACGCGGGGCTGGGCGCCGCGTAGGCCGGAGCCGCCGTACCGGCGATGATCAGCGTGCCGGTCGCGGCGGCAAGTGTGAACACGCGGGCTTTACGCATGTGGAAGAACTCCTCGCTTTTGGGAAGTTGATCTTCACGAAGCTTACGTGTTGTGTTTGATCGATAACAGGATGCGTTTCGGCCACTTGTTCCCGGGCTGTGCGTAAGGGTGCTGAGCCCGTTCGGGCTCAGCACCCTGCAGAGTGTGCGAACTCGGCCGGGGGCTGCGCGGGCCGTCCCGGGAGCAACGGAATCGCCGTCCGGTCCTGCCGACGGCCTCGCGGCGCAGGGTGCTCGGGCCGAGTTCGGCGGCCGGTATCCCGCTACGGAGGCATGCACCCCGTACCGTGCGGCTCTGCCCCGGGCGCCACGCCCTCGCGTTCACGGCCCCCCGGGCTCATGCCCCCCGACGGGCACCGATCACGGGCACTCGGGGGTCACGCCGTTCGACGGGCCGCCGTACGCGGAGCCGAGCCGGACCTCGCCCGGCTTCTTCACGGTCAGCCGGGTGAACTCGCCGTCCGCGGCCAGGCAGCCGTTGTCCGCCCACAGCCACGGGGAGTACGCCACCCGCACGGTCACCGAGCCGGGCTTCGGCATGTCGACCACGAGGCTGGCCCCGTCGGAGTTCACCACCGAGGCGGGCCGGCTCACCAGCGGGGTCGCGTCCTTCACCCGGTAGATCTTCCAGTTGTCGTCCTCCCACACCCGCTCCAGGTAGTCGGGCTCGCTCGACACCAGGTCGTGCTCCAGCTCCGCGGGGCCGTCCGGCCGGCCGTTGGCGAGCACGACGAAGCCCACGGCCCACTGGGAGAGCCAGGCGCGGTAGGAGGCGGCGGAGAAGGTGCCCGGGGGCACGCTGGTCCCGCCGTGTCCCTCGTAGAACAGCCGCCCGCGCTCGACGTCGGCCTGCCGGTTCCAGCCGCGGGCCATGTTCACGTGGGGGGCGAGGACGGCCGCCTCCCGGTGGTCGCGGGCCGGGACGACCTCGACCCGGGTGCGTTCGCTGCCCAGCTTGCGGAGTTCGGCGACCACGCCCTCGGTCTTGACGGCGTAGTCGGGCACTTTCGTGTTGGTGACGATGTCGGCGATCGTCTTGCCGGACAGCCAGAGCAGGGAGAGGACCAGGGCGACGGAGCAGCCCACCCGTTGGCGCCGGGGCGTGAACCAGGTGAACGACAGCCGCTCCGGGGGCGCGTCCGCCTCGCCCCGTTCGCGGCCGTTGACCAGGATGGCGAGCAGCGTCACGGGGGCCGCCAGCTCGGTGAGCCGCTCGACGTTCGTCCCGATCGGCGAGGCGATCAGGTAGCAGAGCACCACGCCGAGCGCGTACACCGCCGCCCCGAACCGCACCACCCGCCAGTCGCGCGGCGCCGTCAGCACGATCACCGCGCACAGGATCACCGGCGGCCAGATCCGGTTGAACGCCATGGGCTGCTCGCCCTCGAACGGGAACAGCAGGGTGGTCAGCGCGACGACGACGACCGGCGGCACGACGAGCGCGGCGGCCCTCCCCCACTCGCGGCACAGCAGATGGGCCGCGCCGACCACGAGGAGGAACAGCCCGGAGACGGGGCTGCCCATGGTGGAGAGCGCCGCGCAGACGACCGCGACCACGAGGCGCCGCCCGCTGACGATCGCCAGCACGGCACCCAGCGCGAAGGCCGTGCCCAGCATGAACGTCGACCGCCCCGACACCACCTGGCACCACAGCGAGAAGGCCACCACGAGCGAGGGCCACAGGGGCCTGCGCAGCCCGCTGCGCTCGACGAGTGCGGCGGCCAGCCAGGACGACGAGAGCCCGGACAGCAGGGTCACGGGCACCACACCGAGGACCGCCATCACATAGGGCGAGATCACGCTGTAGTTCACGGTGTGCAGTCCGCCGTACCAGAAGAGGTTGTAGGCGGAACCGGGGTACATCTTCGCGAACTCGGCCCAGGCCTCCTGGGCCGCGAGGTCGCCGCCGCCGGTCGCGAGGGCCGCCCACCAGACGCCGTAGAGCGGCAGGAAGCAGAGGGTGACCAGGAGCGGCATGGGAAGCCGCCCGAGCCGCCCCCAGCGCGCTTTCGCGGGGTCGTGTGCGCGTCGCGGGAAGGGGCGACGTGGGGACAGCTCGGCAGAGGTCACTGCGGCGTTCCGTTCCGGTCGGGTGGACGAGTTCTGTGGGGTAGACGCTAACGGCTGGGTTCCGGTGGCCGGCAGGGACTGTGAAGTCCGCGACGGCCCCCCGCCCGCCGCTGCCCCGTCGTGGCCTTTGCTGTGGCCCCCGCCGTGGTTCCTGCTGCGGCTCCTTCGGGAGCCGTCCCGCGCCCGGCCACCATGGTTCGGCGGAGGCCGAAACGTCCCGGCCCTAGCGTCGGACCATGACCGGAACGAAGCACGGACCCGATGTGTCCGACGTACCCGATGCCCTCGACGTACCCGATGTGCCCGACGCCCCCGACGAGGTGCCGGCGACGGACGACCGCGACCCCGCGCAGGTAGTGACGGACATGGTCGACCACGTCCTGGCCCTCGCCGGGACCTGGACCGCGTGGGACGGCCGCCCCGTCCCCGCCGGTGACAGGCTCTACACCCCGCACAAGGCGATCCGCCGCGTCGCCGACCACATGGTCGACCACCTCGCGGAGCTGGAGGCCCGGCTCGTCGGCGAGGAGACGCGCCCCGACCACTGGCACGCCTCGACGATCACCACCGCGGCCGACCTCGCGCCGTTCACCGGGGCCGACCTCGACGAGGCGCGCAGCAGACTCACCCGGCTGGCCAGGATCTGGGCGAACCGCCTGGGCGCGCTGACGCCCGACCAGCTCGACCGGTCGCCCGGAAAGGGCTGGACCTTCCGCCAACTCGCCTTCCACACTGCGGAGTCGGCCTACTACGCGGACTGCGTGGGCGCGCTGCCGGCGGGCGGCACGCCCGGTTCCGCGTCCGACCGGACGACGAAGCGCCACCACCCGTAACGTCCGCGACGACGGTGCGGAGACGGCGTCCTGCCCCCTGTCCCCTGGCGCCTTGGACCGGTGAACCGGTGAGCTGGTCGATTCCCGGTCAGGGGCTGGGGATCGTCTCGATCCGTTCGCGGTTGAGCAGGTACAGGGGAAGGTGCGGCAGGTCCGGCGGGATGGGGAAGCCGTGGTCGAAGGCGAGGCTCGCGATCGCCAGCGGTCCCAGCGCCACCCGGGCGCGCGGCGCGGTCGAGTCGCCCCAGTGGGCGCCGTGTTCCGCGAGCGCCTCGGCGAGTGTCTTGGCGAAGACTTCGGGGTCCCGTGCGACGAGGCGGTGGAAGAGCGCGATCGGCTGGTAGTCGATCCCGTTCACGAACTCCGTCGGCGCATGGGTCACCTCCTCGGGCCCGGACGCCTTCATGGTGGCGACCAGCTTCTCCACGACCTCGTCCATGGAGCCGTGTTCGGAGAAGTAGGTCTGCAAGGTGTCGATCCAGTGCAGCACGTACCCGTCGACGGAGTCGTCCTGCCGCAACGTCTCCAGCGGCACCCGGCACAGCCGGCGGATCCGTTCCCCCTCCCGGCACACGATCGCCAGATAGAGGGCGTCGAGCCAGGCACGGGCGTCCGCGGGCGGTGCGGCGGGCATGTCCGGCAACCGCCGTACGAGATCCTCACCCAGCCGGCACTCCTGCGACCGCGCACCCGTGAACAGCGCGGCGCCGAGCTGTACGGCGGTGGACCAGGCGTCCCACGTGTCGACGTCGGCCGCCCTGGGATCGGTGGCGCAGCACGCGTGGGCGTGGGCCACGGCGGAGGCGAAGGCGCCGCCCAGGTCGGCGCCCGGGACGGGAGTGGGGCCCTGGGGGAGGCCCGCTATCAATTCGGCCGTGGTGCGGGTGAGTTGGGCGATATCGGGGGCGGGCGCTCCGGCGGTGGCACGGGTGGCGAGCCGCCCGGCACGGTCGAGGCGGGCCAAGCCCTTCATCAGGCCGAGCAGCTGGGGCGGCGGCTGGATGGAGAAGGACCGGGTGGCCTCGTCGATGACGGTGAGCGACGTCAGCCCGCCGCGATGCCACCAGTGGACCCGCGGGGACAGGGCGCCCGCCCCGTCCTCGAAGGCGCCCAGTGCGTAGGCGGCGAGACGGTTGACGGCATCGACCACGGTGCCGTCGGTGATCGGGTGGTACACCAGGTTGTGCCGGCTCGGCATGACGACAAGGGCACCGGCCTGCGGAAGCGACGCACCGGTGACCCGCTGGACCGCGGCGGCCAGGTACAGGGCCTGACTGCCGACGAAGTGCGAGTCGCCGTAGAGGGAGTGCAGGACCGTTCCCTCGACGGGGATCTCCTCATGCGTGACGGGCACGCGCATCAGGTTCTCGTACGCGGCCCGCCCCAGCTCCTCCGCATCGACGCGCTGCACGTCCTGATCCGTGAGGAGCCGTACGTCGGTGGGCCGGTCGAGGGCATAGGCGAAGACGAGCCCGTCGGCCACGAGACGCGCGTAACGCAGGGAGCCGGCGATCTCAGGGGTGATCGAGTCGAGGGGGAGCAACCGGGGGTGCACACCGCGCAGCAACTCGCCGGTGTCGGGGGCGTGATCAGGATTCATTTCCCCGACTCTACGGAGGTGGCGCACGGGCGGACGACGCGCCCCGCCTCTCCCCGACCGGGTCCCGTCAGCTCACCAGCAGGGCGTTGTCCCACGACGTCGCCGGTGCGTCCCCCGTGGCGTAGGCGTGGAGGGCGAGGGCGATGCCCGCGGCTCCTTCCAGGAAGCCGGGGCGGTCGAGGGCGCGTGGCGCGAGGGCGTGGCGGTAGCGGAAACCGAACGGGGCCTCCGGGTCGTACCCGTCCATCACCCGCGCCGCCAGCCCGTCGGCGAGGGTGCGGTAGTCCGGGTCGCCGCTGTCGTGCGCCATGCGCAGCACGATCTGCAGCAGGCCCGCCCAGCCGTGGCACAGCGCGGAGTCGAGGATCAGCTCGTGGCTCGCCGAGGCCAGCGCGCCGCGCAGGGCGGCGTGCGCGTCGGCGCGCCAGTCCGCACGGTCGAGGGCGACGCCGGCCAGGTACACGGCACGTGCCGCGCCGACGGCGCCGTAGCACCACGAGTCCCGCCCGCGTTCCGGCGGTTCCCCGCTCCCGACGTGCTCCGCCGTGACCAGGTGCGGCCAGCGAGGGCCGGCCCCGTCGGCCGTGCGCCAGCGGGACAGCAACGCCATGATCCGCTCGACGGCCTCGTCCTGGCGGTCCACCCGGAACCCCGCCCGCCGGGCGACGGAGAGGAGCGCGAGCGGTCCGCAGACACCGTGCGCGAGACCGAAGTTGGCGTGTTCGGGGAGCCCGTGCTCCGGGCTGTCGGCGATCCACCACGCGGGCAGCCGGAGGCCGTCGCGCACGATGTCGTCCGCGGTCGCCACGGCCACCAGCGATTCCAGTACGTCGGTCAGCGCGAGCCCGGCGGCGTGCCGTGCTTCCGGTTCGGCCGCCGACTCGTACCGGGCCAGCAGGTAGCGGCCGATGCCGGTGGTGCCGCCGAGGACGTCGTAGCGGTCCCACGCGCCGATCGGCTCCCCGGCGCGCACCCGCTCCCGGTCGGCCCGCGCGCGCCCGCGGACCTGGTCGACGATGTGCCGGTCCAGGCCGGCCAGCATCGTGGCGTAGCCGCCGAACCCGGTGGCCCCGGTGTGCCCGGCGAACGCGAGCGCCACCATGCCGCCGAACAGCGACTGCGGCAGCAGCCGTATCCCGCTGCCCAGCGCCGCGGACAGGTGCGCGTGCGCCCGGCCGCGCAGCTCCGGCGCCCCCGCGGCCAGTTCGGCGAACAGCAGCCCGACCCCGGGGTGGCCGTCGGAGAGCAGCAGCGGGTCCCACACCGGTTGCGGGTTGCCCGGATAACGCATCAGGTTGTCCGGCACGCCCGCGATCCCGGCCACCCGGCCGGGCTCCGCCAGCCGGTCGGCGATCTCGGCGACGATCCCGGCGGCCGCCTTCCTGAGGGCGGGCGCCCGGTCAGCCGGCGTCGGTGGCGATGTCGGTGTCGGTGTCGGTGTCGGTGTTGGTGTCGGCGTTGGTGTCGGTGTCGACGTTGGTCTCGGCGTTGGCGTCGGCGTTGGTGTCGGTGTCGATGCGGGTGAGGGCACGGAAACTCTCCAACTCCTGCAACAGGACGCGGACTTCCGCGCGCCGGGACACGGGCAGGTCGCCCACGCGCACCACTTCGCCGGCGCCGAGCCGGTCGAGGACCGCGAGGGCCGCGGCACCGGCCGTACCGGACGAGACGTTGCCGTTCGCGGCGACCCTGCGGGCACCGGGGCCGGGCGCGGCCAGCAGGGGGGCGCACGCGCGTACGGGGGTGTCGTCGTCGAGCGGGAGGAGCCCGGCGGGCGGCCGGGTCGGCCAGAACCCGCCCGCCGTCCTGACCCGCAGGGCCAGGGCGGTGGCCCGGTCGGCGAACCGGTCCTCGGCCAGCAGCTCCGCGAACGCGTCCACCGCGTCGGAGAGCGCGGTGGGCAACTCGTCGGCCAGCCGTCCGTCCGGGCCGGCATCGGGGGTGAACAACGGGGCCGACGCCACCGGTTCGGTGCCCCGGAACAGGTCCTTGATCTCGTAGTACGGCCGGTGCTCGCGGCGCGGAATGCCCACGTTGACGCTGGTCGCCGGTGCGCCGCCGGTGCTCTCCCCGACGTGGTAGTACCGCGCCGGCCAGTAGAGCAGGTCCCCCGGCCCGACCTCGGCGACGAACGAGGACGCCAGGTACGGCTGGTAGTCCAGGACCGTGTGCACCGGGTCCGACCACGGGCGCTCGGCCCAGAACCGCATCCGCTTGGTGCCCCGCACGCAGAACATGAAGGTGGCGAAGCGGTCCTGGTGCACGCCGACCGGGCTGTGCTCGTAGGAGCCGTGGAACAGCGTGGAGCCCGCGGTGTGCGTGGGCTGGCCGACCCGCTCCCACAGACCGGCGTAGAACCGCTGCGCGCGCGTCCACAGGGGGTGGGAGAACGAGTGGAAGCGGTGCACCACGAGGGCGTAGCGCTGCCGGTCCAACCGGTCGGCCATGCGCCGCTCGTAGCCGTCGAGCGAACCGTCCGACAGTTCCGGCAGGAGGTCGTACGGCTGCGTCTGCTGCCGCCGCTCCACGAGGAACTGCACGTTCCCCGGCACGGCGAGCGGATGCGGCGGCCGGCTGCCGAGCACGGCGGCCCCGAACACCTCCGCCTCGGCGAACGGCGCGTCGCCGACGCCCCTGTACAGCACGGGTTCCCGGTCCCAGAACCGGTCGACGAAGACGTCCCGGTCGAAGGACGTCTCGACGGTCACCGCCGACACGGCCGGATCGGTTGTCCCCGTCATCGTGAAGCCGCCTCGACCACCTCGACCACCTCCACAGCCTCGACCACGTCGATGCCGCGCAGCCGGTACAGCTTGTCCAGCAGCGCGAGCACACTCCTGTCGTTCGTGTCGCCGTTGCCGAGGGCCCGGCACACGTCGGCGACGCCGGTCTCCCCGCCGTCGCGCAGGGCGGCGAACACGCGGTCGCCCGCGGCCGCCGGCAGGGTGAAGACGTTCCCGTTGACCGCCCACACCTCGCGCCCCGGCCCGTCGGGCATCCGGACGATCTCGCCCGACCGGCGGATCCGGGTCGGCGGGGTCATCGGGACGCCCTCGCGCGGTACCGGGATCGGTTCGAGACCGGCCGCGGAACGCAGCGCCGCCCAGCGGACCCGCAGCATCCTGCGCAACCGTTCGCCGTCCACGGTCGTGCGCAACTCGTCGCCCAGCGCGTTCAGACGGGGCAGCACCCCGTCCCGGTCGTCGATCCGGGAGCCGGGGCCGAACGGGAAGTACGGCACGGTCCCGTCGTTGCCCTGCCGGCCGTGCACCAGCTCGGCGAGCAGGTCCCGCAGGGCGGTGAACGGCAGCCGCCGGTCGACCGGGACCCGCAGGCGCAGCGCCACGCACCCCTCGCGGTAGGTGTCGACGTGCCGCCGGTCACCCGGCCAGTACAGCAGCTCCCCGGCACCGGCGCTCAGGGTGTGCACGCCGTCCGGCTCCCGGTCCGGGTCGGCGATTGCGGCCGGCGGGGGACCGCCGCGCTCGTCCCACAGCCGTACGTCCATCCGCCCGCCCAGCACCCAGGTCAGTGCCGCGTGCGTCGGCGCCCCGGTCGCGCCGGCGTGCTGGGTGAGCCGGTCGCCGATCAGGATCTCGGTCTCCACCGGGAGGTTCGGCCAGCCGACCACCCGCCACAGCCCGCGGATCGTGTCGCGCACCGCGGACCACGGAGCGAAGTCCAGGAGCAGTGGTTGATGCACCGTCAACAGGTATCCCTGTCCAGACACTTCGGCGTCCAGCCGGTGGAGGTAGTCGTCCAGGGTCCGGTCGGTGGTGTCCGGCAGCAGCGGGCCGGGCGCGCGCAACCGGCCGTCGCCCACCAGCAGCCGGACGTCGGGCATCACCCAGAACCGGGTACCGGCGCGGAACGGGGCGCACGCCTGGACGGTGAGCGCGTGGACCGGGTCGGGGCCCACCGGTGGCCGGGCACGCAGCAGGGCGGGTTCCCGGTCCCAGTACCGTTTTCCGAACAGCGCCCAGTCGACGTCGTCGGGCGCCTGCCGGAGCTCGTGGGCGGGTGTGGTCATGATGCCTCCCTCCCCGTCAGGGGGAACCGCTGCCGGATCCGTTCCGTGTACTGGGCCAGGGGCTCCATGCCCATCGAGGTGCGCCGGCGGTCCACGTGGTCCGGGTCCCCGATCCGGTACGGCACCAACTCCCCGTCCACCCGCTCGAACTTCGTGCCGTACACCTGGGGGAGCCCGTCGGCGATGCACAACTCGTCGGTCAGGGAGGCGACCTCGCGCCACGGGAGGTCACCGCCCGCCGCCGCCCGGCGCATCAGCTCCAGGCAGTGCCGCCGGAAGTCCAGGTGATCCCGCGCGTGCTGCACGAGGCGACTCGCGGCCCCGGCCGCCGCGGCCCCGACCATCGTGCGCCCCGGCCACCCGTGGTCGGCCACGACCCCGGCCAGCCAGTCGATGCCGGCGTCGGTCAGCGTCCGCAGGCGGCGCTCGGCCTCGTCGTCGACCATGCCGCCCTCCGCCCACGGCATCCGGAGGGCGCCGTCGAGCCGGTCGAGGCGCAGCAGCCGGCGCCGGATCTCCCCGGCGGGCGACGGCTCGGCCGGAACCTCCGGCGCGTCCACCGCGTCGATGCGCAGCCGCACCTTCTCCCGGTCCCAGATGTAGGTGACCCGCCTGCCCACCTCCGGCCAGTCGAAGCCGACCTGGCCCTCGGTGGGGCTCTGCAGGTGCAGCCGGACGCCCAGCACCCCGTCCGTGACGACGTGCTCGGGCACGTCGTCGAACACGTTCTCCGCCGCGTCCCGAAGTGCCACCCCGAGACCGGCGAGTTCGAGGTTGGCGCCCTCCAGCAGCGACGGCAGCGGGGGCCAGCCGCCCTCGGGCTCCGGCCGGGCCGCGACCCGTGCCGTTTCGAACGACAGCGACAGCGACAGCGACAGTGACGGTGGCTCGGCCCGGTCCGTTTCGAACGGTGACGGCTTGCCCCGGTCCGTTCCGAACGGTGACGGCAGCGGCGGGGGCTCGACCCGCAGCACCGGACCGCCCTCCAGCGAGCGGATGAAGTAGGGCACGTCCATGCGCCGGAGCTGGTCGGTCTCCGCCCGGTCGAAGCGGACGTCCGGCTCGGCGGGGACGGGTGCGGCACCGCCGCCGGACAGCCAGCGCGGCACCAGCGCGTCGAAGTACCGGAACGTGGGCCGGCGCAGCACCCGGACGTGGTGGCCGACGGTGGCGGTCGACAGGAACCGCCGGATCTCCGGCCGCTGTCGGCACATCAGGGTCCAGGCGTCGAACATGCCGCGCAGCATCGCCGGCAGGTAGGGGCCGTACCCGGCCCGCCCGTCGGTGTCCGCGACGACGTTCCTCGTCTCGTCCCGGGCGAAGGGCCGGCGACGGCGGTACAGCCGCAGCGCCCCCGTCGGCTCCGCGTGCCAGCACACCGGCGGGCCCTCGGCGGAGCACCACCGCGGAGTGTTCTCCAGGCCGACGTGGTGCTGGTCGACCTCGGCGGTCGGGTCGTACAGCAGGCCCGTGTCGTAGAGCCGGGGGATCCGGCAGAAGTAGATCTCCAGATCGATCGGGTACAGCAGCGGTTCGCGCTCGCCGGGCCTGCTCCCGGTCACGACGTTGCCGCCGATCATGTCGGTGATCCCGAAGGCGAACGCCGCGGCGGTCAGCGAGCCGGTCCGGTGCCAGAAGCGCGCCGCCTCCGACCGGGTCAGCCGGGTACCGGTCAGCGACCACGGCCCGGAGGCGCGGATCGGTCCCCACTGCGCGGGCGGTTCGATCCACTCCTGCCACAGGTACCCCGGTTCGGCGCCGGGCCAGCAGGAGAGCACCGGCAGCCGCACCTCACCGGACGCCGCGGGCGCGTCGTTGAGCAGTTCGAACAGGGACGCGGGCGGGCCGGCCGTGCCGCACGCGGTGAACCGCAGCTCGCCGGAGGCGGTGAACAGCAGCTCGCCGGAGGCGGGGCGCGGCTTGTACGCGATCCGGCCGCCGCCGGCACAGTCGAGACGCAGTACCCGCTGGCGGCCGTTGTGGGTCTCCTCGCCGTGGGCCCACAGTCCGACGACCGGCCCGCGAAAGGCCGGATTCTCGGGCCAGCAGGTATTCATGTCCCGCAGCAACCGGTCGAGAAAAAGTGTCAGGAATGCTTCGCAGCGTGCCGCCCATTCCGCCACCCGGTCGCGGGCATAATGCGCCCGTCCGGCCGCGCACGCCACGAATGCCTCGGAAACGACCGGCCCGAAGATTTCGGCGTTGGTAATATCGAGGATTCCGGTGGCGACGATCTTCGAATAGCGCTGCGCGGCGGAGGCGCACCATTCGTCCAACCGGTCCAACAGTGCGAGCAGCGGCGCGAACCGCCGGTCCTGGAGGGCGTGCGCGAGTATCCGCGCGTCCGCCGCGCCGCCGAGCAGCCGGTCGACCGTGACCGTGCCCTCCGGTCCGGCCGTGACGACCGGCGGGAAGAGCCCGCCTGCGGTGCCCTTGCGGACGGCGGTGATCAACCGCTGTGCCGCCGGCGGGAGTTCGGTGGGATCGTCCTGGCCGGCGTTGCCGTCCGGGGCGGGCATCTCCCAGAGCGGATCGATGTCCGCTGGTGCATCCGACAAGGTCGCCCTCTCGACTCGTTGCCGCGGACCGCGAGGCCGGTGGGGGTGGCGCCGCCGTCGGCGGCCCCACCCGGCGGGCATCAACAGCAGTAGACGCCCGCGCACGAACCACAGGCGGTACCGCTGCCCGAATTCGTCGGCGACGCAAGGGGCGGAATTTCCTGCTCCAGATCACCGATCACCAGGTCGAACACCTCGTCGGCGCTCTGGTCCGCCTCGACCCTGCCCTTTTCTGCGACAGCCTGCATGAACACACTCCTCCCGCGCTGAGTTATGAATTCGCGGCCAGCATGGTGGAGATAGAATGTCCATGTCAAGAGTGCGCTGTTTGCCATGCCTGCGTAGGATCCGGCCGAATTCCGGTGATCTTCGGCCCGTGCCATTCGGCTCGCCCCATACTGGCCCTGTCGGCACATACGAGATGCACGAGGCACACGAGACACACGAGATCTCCGGGAGGCAGTCATGGCTCGCATCACGTCGTACGTACGCCACCGCCTGGGCAGGATGCGCGGCACGTACCTCTACCCGTACCCGATCTGAGCACGCTCCGGTCGCGCACTGCGGCCGTGCACGGATGAAGGAACTCCGGGGCCGCGCGAGCGTGACCCCGGAGCACCGGCCGGAAGAACTCCTGGGACAGAGCGAAGGGGCGCGATGACGGCCGTCGAGTCGACTGACGAGCGACCGGACCGACCGGACCGACCGGACCGACCGGACCGACCGGACCGACCGGACCAGCCGGACCGACCGGACCAGCCGGGCCGACCACACCAGCCGGACCAGCCGGACCGCCCCATACCGTGGGCCACCGCCACGTCCGGCGCGACATGGCGGTCATCGGACGCCTACGCGTACGAGCGGGACCCCGTCGGGTTCCTGTCGGCGGCGGTCGACCGGTGCGGCGACACGTTCCGGTTCGGACGGAACGCGGTCTTCGTCGCCGACCCGGACGAGGTGCACACGGTTCTCACCGAAACGGGGCGCGCGTTCCGCACCGGGCGCGACTTCCTCGACGGTTTCCGCAGCACCCCCGACGAGGTCACCGCGCTGTGGCTGCGGGGCCGGCGGGCCGGCCGGGCCGGGCTCGCGGCACGCGCTGCCTCGGCCGGGGCGCGCCGCATGCGCGAGCGGATCCGCACCGACCTGGCCGCCCTCGCCGGACGGCCGGTGGACGTGGCCGACCACGCCCCCGGACTGTGCTCGCGCGCGGCGCTCGCCCACTGCCTCGCCACCGTCCCCGACGCCCTGCCCGCCCGCCTCGCGACAGCCGCCGAACGACTCACCGGCGTCCTGGACGCGACGCTGCCGTTCCCCGCCTGGGTACCCGGCTCGGCCGCCCACCGCGCCCGTACGTCCGTACGCGCCCTGGCGAACGTACTGACCGAGGTCGTCGAATCCCGCGAACGGAGAAGCGGACCCGCCGGCACGACACCCGGACCCGCCGGCACGACACCCGGACCTGCCGGCACGACACCCGGACCTGCCGGCACAGCCCCCGGACCTGCCGGCACGGCGTCCGGACCCGACCCCACGACACCCGAACCCGACGACGAGGCCGGGCCCGACGACCCCGACCTGCTGGACGCACTCCTGACGGACGCCGACGCCTCCGCCCAGGAAGCGCGGGCCGTCCTGCAGATGATCCTCACCGGCACCCACGTGGTCCCCGGCGCCGCGCTCACCTGGCTGGTGGCCGAACTCGCCACCCGTAAAGGGCTGTCGGAGGCCATCCGCGCCGAGGCCACCGCGTACGGGACCACCGGCGACCTGCCGTACACCACCGCAGTGGTCAAGGAATCCCTCCGGCTGCACCCACCGGTCTGGCTGATGACCCGGGACGTCGCCCTCCCCGCCAAGATCGCCGGACACGCCATCGGCCCCGGCGACCAGCTGGTGTTCAGCCCGTACCTCCTCCAACGCGACCCCCGCTGGTGGGACGCCCCCGACCACTTCCGCCCCGAACGCTGGCTGAGCGAGCCACACCCCCGCCGCACCCGCCACGCCTACATCCCGTTCAGCGGCGGCACCCGGATCTGCGCCGGCTACCGCCTGGGCCTCCTCCAGCTCACCCTCACCGCCGCACTGCTGGCCACCGAGTACACCGTCGAGCCCATGGGCGCCCCCGACCTGACCCCCACCTACAAGAGCGTGCTCACCCCGACGGACCTACGAGTGCGCTGGGACCCAGCACCGGCCCGATGACCGGCCGGTCGAGCCGGCCGGGCCGGGCGGTCCAGCCGGTAACCGGACCGAGGCCTTTGGCATGCAGCGACTGCGGCGCGCCACCGCTCGCCCGGCAGGCGGCCGGCAGCCCCCTGCGCGAGACCTCATGCCGACAGCGTCCTAGACCACATCGATGCCGTACTCCTGGACCAGTTCCTCCAAGCCGCCTCGATACCCCTTGCCCCCGCCGACGAAATCCCAGTCGCCGTTCGCACGGCGACGGAAGGACCCCAGTACGAGGGCGGTTTCGCCGACGCGGCCGTCGGAGACCTCCAACCGGTCGAGCGGGGCTCTCTCGGCGTCCAGCAGCCGGATACCGGCGTTGGTGAAGCCGGACAGGTCGGCCGCAGGATTGGTGACAGGATCGATTGCGGCGATGATGACGAGACGGTCGGCGCGCGTCGGCAACGCATCGAAGGAGACCTGGACGGCGGCTCTGTCCGGCGCGACGGGGATGAGCGTGCGGACCGTGCCGTCAGGTGTCCGGGGGTTGTTGAAGAAGACGAAGTGTTCGTCGTCCAGAACGCGGTTGCCGTGGCAGACGAGCGCGCACACGTCCAAGGCGACGTTGCCCGACCAGTACATGCCCAACACATTGTGGTCGTCCGTACCGGTCTCGCTGTCCGGTGTCGTCCGCTGGGCGGGGACCGGACGTTCGCCGCTGCCCAGTCGCCCGCGCAGCCCGTGGCGGTGCAGCAGGTCGACCAACTCGGGACCTGTCACCAGTTCCAAGGGCTTGCCGTTGGCGAAGGTGTGCGAGCCGGGGCCGAATCCGGACGTGGTGACCAGGACCCCCTTGTTGGCGCCGGCATGCTGGACGGTGCCGTACAGGTCGCGGACGGCTGTCGGGGGCACGGTGCTGCGGTAGCGCTTGACCTGTACGACGATCTTGCCGCCGCGAATCGGGGTCGGGTCCAGCGCATCGACGTCCACGCCACCGTCGCCCGAGCGCTGTGTGGTCACGGCCTGCATGCCCATGGCCCGGAACAGATCGGCGACCAGTGCTTCGAAGGCGATGGGATTCATCTCGTACAGATCCGGCTCTTCGTCGCCTCCGTGGGTGACGACACTGTTGCCGACATCTTCGGGAACCCGGTCGGGCCGCACGGGCACGTACTGATCGGGGCGCGATGACAGCTGCCCCCTGAGTCCGTCCACCAGGCAGGTGACGGCGTTCACCTGTTCCAGATGCAGCTCGGCGAAAGTCGAACGCGAAGCCATGACAGTGCCGAGGAACATGGGCGCCCGCCTGCCGGTCGTCGGGTCGTGATCGTCCACGAACCCGTTCAGCGCGACCGATTCCAACGCACCGAACTCATCGGCTGCGAAAAGGTCGCGCAGGACCAGCAGGAGACACTGTGCGAGTACGTCCCGGTACAGGGCACGCCGCTGCGTGACCGGCCGGGGCGTCTCCTTCTCCTGATCAGCGTTGATCATGTAACGCACCGACTTCGCCTCCGGGACGACGTCGTACTTGGGCAGCTCCCAGTTCAGTACCAACTGACGCGCGCCGGAGTCGTACGCTGCGGACACCTGACGGGGTAGCTCATCAGGCCACCCGACCGAGGAGTAGAGGGCGGCGGAGAAATACTCCACCACGGTCTCGGGATCACCGTTGCGAAGCCTTGTCGTCATCTCCGCGATGCCGGCGTTGTGCCGACGGATCTCACTCAGTTGGGCCTCGGCCCACTGTTGGTACTGCAGCTGGTAGGCGGCCAACTGGTGCTGCCGCTGAGCTTCCGCCGCCTGTGCAGCCTGCCAGTCGCGCTCGAACCTGGACCGGGCCTCCGCCTGGGCCTGGGCTCGCCGCGCTGCGGTCCAACCACCTTGCGGCTGGTACTGGTTCGGGGCCGGCATGCGGATGGGGTGCGCGAGCTGCCCCGGGGAGAACGCCTCGACCTGCTCTGCCCGCGTCAGTGCGTCGACCCTGAAGGCCGGAGCCCGGCATCCTGCCGCCAGCAGGCCCTGTAAGGACTCGACCCGTGCGTCGAGCTCCTCCGTACGCCGCCGGGCCTCCGCCTCGCGCTGCTCCCGGTACGCCGCTCTCTGCTCGCGTTGGCTGCGCGCGAGCTCTCGCTGGTAAGCACGCTGCTGCCTTTCTTGATCCCGCTGGCACCTGGCTTGCGCCTCACGTTGACGTTGCTGTTGGCGCTGCGCTTCGGCCCAGACACCGACCAACCCATTGGAGCGACGGCTCATGCTCTACAGGCCCTCCCCACCAGCGACATGGCGGGTGTGCGCCAAGCCCCGGTCCCATGACCAACTGTGATGGGACGACTCTAGTCGGCAACCATTCGCGCGCACATGCCCTTGTCATGGTTGGCCGCCGCTCCATCGCTCCACCCTGACCTGCGCATACCGAGGCGAAGCGATGCCTGCCGCCAGGACGTTCGTCGCCCGACCCGGGCAGAAAGGCAAACCGTCGGATTCTCCAAGGGAGAGCCGAAGGGCGTCCCGGCAACGCTGCGGGCTCTCGCCGATTGGCTTTCATGAGGCATGGACAACGGGCCCCGGCCGGAGCCGCGTCGTGAAGGCTTCGGTCCGGCTCCCCGTCCGAGTTTCGGCCCCCTGCGTGATCCAAAACCGGAGACCCTGCCGCCCTCGAGGGGGACAGGGTCTCCGGCCTGCTCTTTTGCTGTGTCCCCGGCAGGATTCGAACCTGCGACACCCGCTTTAGGAGTGGGATCGAATCCTTGCCGGGTGGTGCCGGAGGCTGCCGCGTGGAGCTGTTCCACCTGGTCAGCGCCCCGCGGCTTCGCGCCCAATCCTGCTCGTAACACCTCCTGCCAGACTGTCCGCTCACGCACCGCTCACGCGCCCGGGGCTTTCGCCTAGGGTGGAGCGGGCACTGGCGCACGCGAGCCAAGCAAGATCTATGTGGAGCTGGTCAGCTGCGCTGACGCAGCTGTTGGACTACCGGCACCACGGCCAAACAGAGCAGGGCGGTTCCTCCGAAGGCTGCACCTGCCGAGAGCAGGGCCCCGGAAGCCGGGGTGCCGTCGAGGACCTTGAGGAATCCGACGCATACCGCGACGAGGGCGGAGCACAGCACCATGACCAGCAGCCAGGGAATCCAAGAACTGTTCGCGGGCTCCGAGGCCGATGTGGGAGGGGCTGTCTGAGCGGACGATCGGTGCTGGGTGTTCACAGCGATGCTTCCTTCTCGAGTCGGCGGCGAGGGATGACGTCGGGGGCGGGTTCGGTAGACGGGCCCAGTAGTGCGCCGGCCAGGGCGATGCGGGTGCGTCGTACGGAGGCAGCGACGGCCAGATGCGCGCGGTCCAGCTCGTCAAGACCGTTCAGCGCGGCCACGATCTCCTGCTGCTCGGCCAGGTCCGGCAGTGGAATTCGCAGCGATCCGAGGGATTCTGACCGGAGTGACGGGGCAGCGGTGGCGGCGGCCCGGTCCCGCATCCAGGCGACGGACCCGTCCAGGCACAGGTAGTGGAGGAGGTACTCCGGCAGCACCCGGCCCTCCTGCGCCTCGGGTACACGGAGCCGGATGACGTTGGGGCTCATGAGCCAGCCGATTTGATGCTGTTGCACCAGTGCTGGCGGAACGATCGACCCGGAGCGGACACACACGATGTCCTTGTGCCACAGCTCGAAGTTCCTCAGCCGACGGGCCGTCTCCTCCGTCACCCGCTCGTCCGCCTCGTCACTGATGCGCCGATCCTTCAGATGCCGTGGGAACACCACGGGAACCGGGCCGTGGGCGCTGCGCTGCTTCTTGCCGAGCTTGGAATAGGACGGTCCGGCCTGGATCTCGCACAGCGAGTCCAGGCTGGCCAGGGAGACTGGCTGGTTCCTCCGGCGCAGCGGTCCATGGTCCCCGACGAACGGCAGCCGAGTGGTGGCGTCCTGTGTGTCTCGTAGGTGTTCTTCGGCATCGCTCAGCAGCTCCCAAGCGGACAAGAGCTCGTGCTCGAAGCCCTCTCCGCCGTCGCTCCGGCGCTCGACATGATCAAGGGGATTGAGCGAGTAGTTGCTGCGACGCAGTTCTTCCCGGGATACACGGGCCGCAGGCACGTGTGGCTCCGCGGTCGTCGTCCCCGGGGAAGGCGTGGTCCCTCCCGCGTTCTTATGAGCCCGGTAGGCGTCGATGAGGGATTCGGCGTCCAGGGCGCTGAGGACCCGACGCGAGCCGTTCTTCACCCCCATGTGCCGTGCGTCGAGGAACAGTGTGCTGTCGCACGGGTTGTCAGGGTGGCGCAGCATCCACACGGAGACTGGTACGGCGGTGCCGGTGAACAACTGGGCCGGCAGCGCGATGACACAGTCGACGACTCCGCTCTCCACCAGATTTCGCCGGATGGTCTGCTCGGCCTTGTGACCGGAGTTGCCTGCCTTGTTGGGCATGATGATCCCGGCTCGGCCCCGCTCGCGCAGCTTCGCCAGGCAATGCTGGACCCAGGCAAGGTTGTCGTTGTCGAGCGGCGGAGCCCCGTACGCCCACTGCCCCTCGCGGCGCTCTCCGCGGCCGGGGTCGCTCATGTTGAACGGCGGGTTGGTGAGCACGATGTCGAACGACTCCAGCGGAGCCCGCCCCGGACCGTCGTGCCAGGGGACTGTGCGCTTGAGATCGAGAGCAGGGGAGACACCATGGAGAAGGAGATTCATGGTCGCCAGTCGCCATGTGTCGGCGCGCCGGGTCTCGCCGTACGTCCGCAGCCTTTCCTTGCGAGGCAGACCGTCCTCGTCCAAGGCACAGGCGGCCGTGGCCTCGATGAGGAATCCTCCGTCGCGGGCGTATGGGTCGTAAACGGACTCCGGTTCACCTGGACCGAACTCTGAGCAGGTCAGCCGTGTCATCAGCCGGACCACAGCGCGAGGAGTGAAGAACTCGCCGCTGCCCAGCGCAGCTCGTTGCTCGTACTGGTCGAGGATGAGCCCGAACACGTCCTCGGTGAGGCGGCTCATCGCGTCCACGACGTTGCGAAGGTCACGAGCAGTCCGTGGCTCCAGTCGCCCCAACGCCTCCTGCATGCTCGAATGGACGCCGAGGCCACGCATGTCCTCGTCGGCCGAGCGGCCGATGTCCCGGAGCAACTGGGCTGCCTCGTCGAGGCTGTTGAGGCTGCGGGCGCGGGCGGCCAATGCGTCGAAGCGGTCCGCGGCGGCGCCGCGGAGATAGTGGAGGCAGAGCAGCAGGTTCAGATAGTCGAGCACGCTGGCCGCCCCTCGTACCCGGTCGATGAGGCTGCCCATCAGATTGGTTACGATCCGCCGATTCTCGGGCTGGGGTTCATCGACAGTGCTGGTCGGCATGCGGTACGACGACCCGGCGCCGAGACGGCGCTTCGCCGCCTCGACTGGAGGCTTACCGGCTTCTTCCTCCTTCCGGGCACGGTGCCCGTAGGTGGTGCCGACGGGCTCTCCTGCGACGAGCCGCCCGGACGGCACCGGCCTTCGATCCAGCCACTCCATGATTTCCGACCGTCGAAAGTAGTCCTGTCCGTTGGAGCGTCGCGGCGAGGGGAAGTCGGTCTCCTGGCGTTCCCAGGCCGTTACGGTCGGTCGGCTTACGCCTGCGAGCGTGGCGATCTGTGTTCGTCCGAGCAGCGGATCGTCACCGGTCGGCGGATACGACATGAGCGCGGGCCCCCTTCAACTGCGCCATGAAAAATGGTTGATGGAGAGTGAGTCTAGAAGCGCACGACTCCACTGAGCAGGTGCGCACCTGGAGTGCGCAGTTCCCCTGAAGTCTTTAGGGCAAGGGGTGTTCATGGGTCGACAGGCCCCTGTGACAAGGGTCTAGTAGTTCTCTCGGGAGACTTGATCGCTGCGCATCCATTGAAGAGGGTATTGGGATCAGCCAGTTCGCTCGCGCGCATGCATGGTGCTTGCCAGGGCTTTGCCGCTGGATGAACTGCCTCCCGGCGGGAGCGGCGTGTACCAGCTTGCCGGGCATGGCGCTGCCTCGCCCATGTCGGATGACCATGGACGCGTCATAATGGCGCGATGGAGCTCTCGTTACCTGAACCGAAGGGTCACCAGAAGGACGTCGTCTTCCTGAACGAACGCGGTCACTGCGTCGTTCTCGGTACGGCGGGCAGCGGCAAGACGACGATGGCGGTCCACCGGGCTCACTATCTGGCCACGGCCCCGGGCATCGGAGGCCGCACTCTGCTGGTCACCTTCAACAAGGCGCTCGTTACTTACCTCAAGGGCATGGGAACGGCGCCGCCGAACCTGCAGATCGAGACATACCACACCTTTGCACGCGGCTACCTCGCGCACCGCACCAGGGCATCGGTGCGCATATACAAGCTCAAAAAGAAGCTGGTCGAGCGGGCGCTGGAGGAAGCCCGTGAGAGGCTTCCCGGCCGGGCGTTGGTGAAGCGCCCGCTCGAGTTCTTCCTGGACGAGCTGCACTGGGTGGTCGGGCACGGCGTCGATCGGCAGACGTATGTGGAAGGTCGCACTCGAAGAGTTGGCCGGGGCAAGCCGCTCCAGCAGTCCGACCGCGAAGTCGTCTTCGCGATCTATCAGCGCTACGAGCAGCTGCGTGCCGAGGCCGGGTACGAGTACGACTTCGACAACATGGCGTCGTCCGCCCTGGCGCTCCTCAGGGACGACCCGACCGAGCGGCACTACCGGCATGTGATCGTCGACGAGGGCCAGGACTTCACACCTGAGATGATCCGGAGCCTCGCGGCAGCCATCCCCGGGGACGGTTCACTGACGTTCTTCGGGGACTACGCGCAGCAGATCTACGGAAGCCGGATGTCCTGGCGCTCCCTGGGTCTTCATGTGCCCAGAGGCAAAGTGGAGTTCGCCCACAACTACCGCAACAGCCGCCAGATCGCCCAACTCGCCCAGGTCATGTCGGAGATGCCGTACTTCAAGGATGAGGTCGACCTCGTCCAGCCGACCCGGCCGGCGGCCGACGGCCCGAAGCCCACCATTCTGGAGAGCCCGAGCACGGAGCGGCAACTTGTCGAAGCCGCGCGTACGGCCCTGGCCCTGGGTGCCGATCGTCAGGTCGCCATCTTGATGCGTACACGGGAGCACGAAGCCGAGCTCAAACCCCTACTCGCCGGCAGCCGCGTCCCCGTCGAACGGTTGCACCGTGATCTCTCACGCTGGACGGACCAGCCTGGCGTGTTCTACGGAACGTACTCCGCGGCGAAGGGCTTTGAGTTCGACTCGGTGATCCTCCCCTTCTGCGATACCGACGAGCTGCCGAAACCGAGCGAGGTGGAGGCCCACGGCCCCGAAGAGGCGAGGGCGCGCGAAGGGCGGCAGCTGTACGTGGCGGTCACACGGGCCCGTACGGAACTGGTCATTCTGCACTCCGGCAAGCTCACTGATCTGCTGCCGAACGAAATGTCGGACCTGTACGTCCGGGTGGGATCGTGAGCGACATCATCGCCCGCGCCAGGGCCCGTGGTGTCACGCGACTGTGCCACTGCACCAAGTCGGCCAATCTGCCGCACATCCTCGGCAGCCGTGAGATACGCCCGGTGGCCACCCTGCGGGAGGCAGCGGACGCCTATCGGCCCGCCGATACACAGCGCCTGGACGGGGCACCGGACCGCACCTTTCTGAGCGTCGAGTATCCAAACGCCTGGTACCAGTCCCAGGCTGCGGGCCGGGACCCGCACTTCCGGGACTGGGTGGTGTTCACGCTGGACGTCGAACTGCTCGCCACGCCGGGCACGCGGTTCTGCCCATACAACTCGGCACGGGACGAGAGCGCCGGCGCACTGCCCGGCACCGATGCCTTCGACGCCCTGTTCGCGCCGACCGTGACCGGCAATGCGACACGGAAGCGGGAACGTGCGCATCCGACGTGGTGGCCCACGGACGACCAGGCCGAGATACAGATTCCTGGCACCATTCCGCTTTCCGCCGTACGCTCGGTCATTGTCCCGGACGACCAGCAGGCGGCCCTGGAGTGCTTCAGGCTCACGCGGTTCGATATGGCGGCCCTGCTGCCGCCTCTGGTCATCGCGCCCGTGCTTTTCGACAAGTACGCCCTGAGCGCCTCCGTGCGCTCCGGCATACGGCCACCGGAGACCCCGTACATCCCACGAGCGACTCTGGCAGAGTGAACACGTGAACGCTGAGCTTCACCCATGGACCGACAGGGCCTGCGGCATGCTCGTGGGCGCAGCTGTAGGGGACGCCATGGGCTGGCCTTACGAGCGGCGGGACCGGACACGCTCCTTGCCGTCCTCGAGTCAGGTCTCTGGACGGTTCTTCGCCTGGCGGCGTATGGCCGGCAGCCGCTTCCGCCCGATCGTCGAGGACATCGGGCCCGGCGAGTACAGCGACGACACCCAAATGCTGATTGCCGTGGCCCGTGCTCGTCTCACTGCCGGAGACCAGTGGCTTCCTTGGCTGCAACGAGTGGAGTGGCCCTTCCTTCTCGACTACGAACGCGGCGCCGGCGCCGGTGTCAAGCGCGCCTGCCGAGCTTGGGAGAAGCAGGGAGCGGCCTGGGGCAATCGGGCCGACGATCAGGACAAATACTTCGCCGCCGGAGCCAATGGTGCGGCCATGCGCATCGCGCCGCATGTCATCGCCCACCACGAGGGCACCTTCGGTGACCTGGCCCATGACGTGGTCCTCGACGCGGCGACGACGCACGGACATCCCCGCGCTCTCCTGGGCGCGCTGGTGCACGCCTACGCGCTGTGGGTCAGCCTGCGTCAGCCCTCTCCTCTCGCCTACGGCTGGCTCGTCGAAGCGGTGCTGGACGGGCTGAAGGACTGGCGGGAATCGGTGTGGCAGGGCTTGGACCGGCGCTGGCTGGACGCCGCGTCCCAGGCATTCCCGGATGGCTACGAACGCGCCTGGGAGGAGACCGTGCAAGAGGTGGAGGAACTCCTCAGCAGCGCACGAGCCTCGCTGGAGAGCGGCGCGCTCAGCGCTCCCTCCGCCTTTCTGGAGACACATGGCCTGACGCGGACGAAGACTCGCGGCTCAGGGACCCTGTGCGCGGTGGCCGCCATGTACCTTGCCGCGCGGTCCGCTTCCAGCCCAGAGCGCGGCGTCGGCGTTCCGGCACGTCAAGAGGGCGCGGACACAGACACGTTGGCATCCATGACCGCCGGTCTGCTCGGCGCAGGTCTGGGGCAGGAATGGCTCGGTTCGTACGGCCGGTCCGTTCAGGACGCGCCTCTGCTGAACGCGCTGGCTGAGAAACTGCTCCGGCCGGCCCCCGAGTCACTGACTCCGCCCTCCTCGGACGAAGCCGGTCAGGCACGGTCGCGGTTTCTTGATGAACTCGACGCCGCTGACATCGGAACCAGCCTTCTGCTTCCGGACCGCCGCGAGGCACGCGTCGTGAGTCGATGCACGCTGATGGCCGATAACTGGTCTGCATATCGCACTCGTCTGACCACTGTGGACGGTCAGAACCTCTTCCTCATCCGTGGGGTGCGGCGCGTGGAAACGGGAGACGATGTCCACGATGTGCCTCGCGCGGAGGCGCCGACGGACATCGAGAACCGATCACCTGTACAACCCCGACTGCAGGGCGCGTACTTGCCCGTCACCGACATCGGCCGCGTGAACGAAGCCCTCACAGCTCTGGGGGTGACCACGTCCCGCCGCGGCAAGGACTGGGTCTCCTACGAGAACCTGGTCATCAGGCAGTGGTACCGCAAGGAGCGGGCCACGGATGTTCCAGGAGCCCAACTCCGCGTCGCGGTCACCGACGTCCTCGCGGCATGGAAGCGGCTGCGCGGTATGGGATTCGACGGAGCGGTCCAACGGGACGGCGATGCCTTCTGGTTGCAGATCGACCCGTATCTGATCGTCTCCGTCAATAATGCCGAGCCGCCTGCGGGGTGACGGCGCGATCGACCGTCCACGACCATCGGCGAGGTCGGTGACGATTGGTTCTGGGCCGACGCCCTCGTACCTCCGCAACTTGCAGAGCGCGCTCGGGCTTTTCCGCCCCGGCGGTCGGCTTGACACCCGTAACGGAGGATGCCTGTCGGTGTACAGCCAGTGGGCAGTTGGGGAGCCGACGAGTCGGCGGAGTGAAGTGTGGGCGGCGTCTCGTCAAACCTTCTCGACTCGCACGGAGTGTCCGGCGAGGAGCTGATTCATGTCGTCGGTGTCGGAGGTGAAGACGGTTGCCTCAGCCCCCTGCGCGGCTTCCTGCCCGGCCACAGCCGCCAGAATCGCGTCGATGGCGTACTTGTGCCCATGCAGGCCGGCTGTCTTCAGCATGTCGCGCGCCATGGCGATCACTTGGTCGTCCGTGTGCACGACGCGGATCCGGGACAGCGTCCAGTTCCACAGTGCCTGCCTCGACGCTTCGCGAGGGTCCCATGCCTCCAAGGTCGTGAGCGCCGAGGTGACGATCGGGATGTCGAGCCGTGGAGCCGTCTTGATCAGCGCTGCCATCTCCCGATCGCCCTGAACCGCCTTGGAGAGAGCCTCGGAGTCGAACACGAAGACGCGCTGTCGCGGCCGATGCAGCCTCGCCCGGGTGGTGCGGCTCACGCGGCCTCGTCCGAATGTGATCGCTGCTCGTCATGCCAGCCGTCAATGGCGGCGATGCGGTCCAGCGCTGCCTGCTGCTCGTCGTCCGTCACGGCGCCGTGCTCTTCCTCGAGGCGCCCGGCCAGCTCTCGCAGTCGGTCCATGGCGTCCTGATGAGCGGCGGCGGCCGCGATGTAGCCGGACACTCCGCGTGAGTCGACGCGCTCCTTGATCGATTCCACCAGCTCTTCCGGCATGGTGATGGTGATCTTCCGGGTTGCCATACTTCAAGTATGCCATGTTCGCCCGGCTCGGAGGCCGTGCCGGATGATGCAGATCCTTTGGGGGATGTTCGGGAGATCAACTCTCCGTCCGCTCACGCAAGCGGCCCCGGACGAGAAGTCCGAGGCCGAGTAGGACCCTTCCGGGGAGAGAAACCCCAGGTCAGGGTGGCGACGCGTTGTGCCCCCGGCAGGATTCGAACCTGCGACACCCGCTTTAGGAGAGCGGTGCTCTATCCCCTGAGCTACGAAGGCGGGGCTGTCGGGCGAGGTGCGGTGCCTTCTGCGGTGGTGCTCGTGCAGGTGGCGGGACGTACCGATGACCGACCAGGGACAGCGTAGCGGATCCGTGCCGGGGAGGGGCTTCCATATCGGGGTGGGCGGGCGAGGGGCGGGGTGGGCGTCTCCGGGGCGGGGGTGTCGGGCGAGTGGGGATGGTGGGGAGGGGTGGTTCGGGTGGGGATGTTTCGGGCGGTGGGGCAACCCGGGGGCGGTGGGGTGCATGTTTACAAGGGAGGGGTTCGCGAAGGCAGTTGGGGGTGGGCGTACCGTTCTGAATGATCAGCAAACGCCGTTGTTCAGGGTAAACGGGGTGAATCCGGCATGCCTTGCCGCGCAGGAGTTTCCGGGGAGTTGTCGGTGTGGGCGTCGGTCCGTGGGTGACCGTGACCGTCGGCGAGCGGCTGTGTACGTCCGTGGCCCCGGTCGTGGTGCGTCGGTGGGAGACGGGCGGTGCCCTCGGGGTGGCCGTTCGATGTCCCCGGTCGCTGAACCGGTTGTTCCGCTGGCTCGAAGGATCCCTCAAGGAACCCCAGGACCCCCAAGGACCCCCCATGAAACACCCCTTCGTTCCCCTGCTGGCCGCCGTCGTCTGTGCCGTGGCCGTCATAGGCATGATCGTGACCGGAGGTGACCCGGGAACGCCCCGCGGCTTCCACCGTCACAAGGACGGGACCCTCACGATCGATCCTCGGCACCGTCCGGACGCGCCGTCCTTCATGGGGACCGGGGTGGACGGCAGGCCGATGAGCCTCTCCGACCACGCCGGGAAGACGGTGGTGATCAACGCGTGGGCCTCCGGGTGCGGGCCCTGCCGCAAGCAGGTCTCGATGCTGGAGCGGTACCGGAAGAAGGCGGAGGGGCAGGACGTCGTCGTCCTGGGGCTGAACCGGGACAGCTCCCCCAGCGTGGCCCGCGCCTTCGTCGAGGAGCACGACATGTCGTACCCCAGCCTCCTCGACCCCGCCGGGAAGCACCTCCTCACGCTGCCCAAGGGGCTGCTGACCACGCAGGGGGTTCCCGTCACCCTCGTCATCGATCCGCGTGGCCGGATCGCCTCGACGGCGTCCGAGGCCATCGGTGAGGAGCGTCTGGTGGGTCTCGTCGCCGCTGCGGGGCGGATGTCGTCCCCGTCCCCGTCCGCGTCTCCGTCCTCGTCCGCCGGTTGAATCCGCTGGTCGAATCCGTCGGGCGAAGTGGTCAGGAGCGGGTGATACGGACCCGGTAGTTGCCGTCGCTGTCCTTGTCGATCACGGATATGCGTATCTTGTGGGCCCGGTCGGTGAAGGTCTCGCCGGGCCGGAAGGGGGCGTCGGACAGTTCGGTGTGCACATTGGGCAGACGGGTGCAGCCGGCGCTGTCCTCGGTGCTGTCCGCGACGGACACCGGGCCCTGCCCGGTGTCCACGTCCGAACTCACCTTGTAGATCAGTACGCCCGGGCGGCAGATCGCGTGGTCGTTGCCCGCCCGGGTCCGTACCTCCACCGCGTACCCGGACTCGTCGCTCAGCGGTACGAACGCCAGCTTCGTGCCGCCCCGGGTGGCCAGCGGCCGGAGCACGTGTTCGCTGGTGCCGGATCTCGCGGCGCAGTCGATCTGCGCGTTGTCCAGCCAGCCGAGCTTCCACTTGTGCCAGCCCAGCAGGTCGTTGTCGGCCCCCCAGTCCTCGGACATGATGTCCCAGTGCCCGACCGCGCCGCCGCCCTCCATCGTGTACAGGTCGGGAAGGCCGAAGACGTGGCCGTTCTCGTGCGGCAGGACGCGGTATCCGGTCTTCGCGAACGATCCCGAGCCGTCGTCCTGGCGGCTGTAGATGAAGGACGTGTTGGCGAGCGGGACCCCGTCCGCGCGCGGGGCGTCGTCGTTGCCGGAGAAGGTCACGGACAGGACGGTGTCCAGGGCGGAGGGGCCGGCGTTCGGGGTGACCAGGATGTTGACCAGGTCGTACTTGGCGAAGTCCACCTTCGGATCGGCGGCGGCGACGATGTCCTGGACGAGGTGGCGGTAACCCGGTTCGTACAGTGAGCCGCGCTCGACCCCGTACTCCGAGAACGGCAGTGGCATCCGCAGCCAGGACTTCACGGGGGTTTCGGGGGCGTATATGAGCCGTCCGTACGAGCTGGTCCGGAACCATTGGGTGGTCTGCGGGAAGAATTCGGCGTACCGGTCCATCGCCGGTCCGGCGCCCGGTGCGTCCGGGAAGTCGATCATCAGGTTGAGGGCGCGGACCTTGCCGGTGGAACGGGCGTAGCCCTTCGGCGTCGGTATGCCCTCCGACATCTGCACGCCCCTCGTCGCGGATATCCGGCACGGGGCTATGCCTGCCGAACGGGCGTTGGACACCGGGCCCGCGGAGGCCCGGCCGGTTATCGGGAGGGTGTTGCTGGCCGTGGCCATTGCCGCTATGACCAGGGCCGTTGCCGAGCCGAGCGCGAGTGGGCGGCGATGCCCGCGTATCCGGTGGCGTGGTTTTTGCATAGAGGCGCCTCGGGGTCCGCGGCAGTCGGCCGGCCCTGACTGCGCTCTGCGCATCAGCCTGTGTCGGGTGGTGCGGGGCCGCTCGTTGGGTGCGCCGTTCGGCTGGTTTCCCGATTCCCCGGAGTGACTCACATCACCTTCGGGTGTGGAAATAACCGGGGAGTCCTTCCCCGTTTGCATCGGTGTCCCCGCGAAACGGGGAGACGGTCCCCGGTTACGGCCGAGGGTCGTCGAGGGGGACACAATGAGAACGAGAACGAGGATCGGAAGAGCGAGGACAGCCGTCGTGGACACCGTCGCCCGTACCGCCGCCGGAACGGCGCAGCCCCGGACCCCCCGTCCGCGGGCCGACGCGTTGCGCAACCGGGAGCGGATCGTGACGGCCGCGCGCGAGATGTTCGTCGAGTTCGGGCCGGACGTGCCGCTCGACGAGATCGCCCGGCGCGCCGGCGTCGGCAACGCCACGCTCTACCGGAACTTCCCCGACCGGGCCGCGCTGACGCACGAGGTCGTGCTCGCCGTCACCTCCCGGAGCACCGACCGTGCGGAGGAGGCGGCGGCCGAGGAGGCCGACCCCTTCGCCGCGCTCAGCCGTTTCGTGCACGCCGCGGCCGACGAACGGATCGGGGCGCTGTGCCCGATGCTGTCCGGCGGCTTCGACAAGGACCACCCCGAACTGCTCGCCGAGCGCCGGCGCCTCGAAGAGGCCGTCGAGGGGCTCGTGGCGCGCGCCATGTCCGCGGGGCGCCTGCGCACCGACATCGCCGTCGGTGACGTCATGGTCGCCCTCTCCCAGCTCACCCGGCCGCTGCCCGGCACCGGCTGTCTGAACATCGACCGGTTCACCCACCGCCATCTACAGCTGTTCCTGGACGGACTGGAGGCTCCGGCCCGGTCCGAACTGCCGGGAACGGCAGCGACCTTGGAGGATCTGCGGCATCGGGCGTGACGTTCCCGCCGGGCCCTGCCGGGAGCCCGGCGGAGCGTCCGCCACGCCATACCGACCATCCCTCTCCCGCCCCGCCTCCTTCCTCCTTCCTCCTTTTCTCGTCATCCGTCCTGCAGTGAGCGGTAGTTGATCGCTCGGCCGGGACGGGGCGGTCGGTTCGCCCGACCCGTTCGACGACCTCTTGTCCACGACTCGCCGCTTCACGACTTCTCGCGCCCTCGGGCGCCCTTAGGTGGATACACCCATGCCCAAAACAGCCGATCTCCGACTTCCCGACCCCAGCCGTTGGAAAGCGCTGGCGTTCATAGCACTCGCGCAGCTGATGGTCGTGCTCGACGCCACGATCGTGAACATCGCGCTCCCGCACGCCCAGACGGACCTCGACATCTCCGACGCCAACAAGCAGTGGGTCATCACGGCCTACGCCCTCGCCTTCGGCGGGCTGCTGCTGTTCGGCGGGCGGATCGCCGACCTCTGGGGCCGCAAGCGGACCTTCGTCGTCGGGCTGATCGGCTTCGCGCTGGCCTCCGCGCTCGGTGGCGCGGCGCAGAACCAGGCCATGCTCTTCGGCTCCCGCGCACTCCAGGGCGTCTTCGGCGCGCTGCTCGCCCCGGCGGCGCTGTCGTTGCTCGCCGTGATGTTCACCGATGCCAAGGAGCGCGCCAAGGCGTTCGGCATCTACGGTGCGATCGCGGGTGGCGGTGGCGCCGTCGGTCTGATCCTCGGCGGTTTCCTGACCCAGGTGCTGGACTGGCGCTGGACGTTCTTCGTCAACATCCCGTTCGCGGCCGTCGCGGCCGTCGGCGCGTACTTCGTGATCCGGGAGCCGTCCGGCAGCCGCAACCGTTCGTCGCTCGACGTGCCGGGCGTCGTCCTGTCCGCGCTGGGTCTGGTCTCGCTGGTGTACGGGTTCACCCGCGCCGAGACCGCCGGCTGGTCGGACGGGCTGACCATCGGCACGTTCGTCGCGTCCGGCGTGCTGCTGCTGGCGTTCGTCGTGACCGAGGCCCGGGTCGAGTCGCCGCTGCTGCCGCTGCGCGTCGTGCTCGACCGCAACCGCGGTGGCGTCTACCTCTCGCTGGGCCTCGCCATCATCGCGATGTTCGGGCTGTTCCTCTTCCTGACGTACTACCTCCAGGTCGTGAAGGGCTACTCGCCGATCAGGACGGGCTTCGCCTTCCTCCCGATGATCGCGGGCATGATCACGGGGTCCACGCAGATCGGTGCCCGGCTGATGACCCGGGTCCCGGCGCGCAAGCTCATGGGCCCCGGCTTCCTCGCCGCCGCCGTCGGCATGCTGCTGCTGACGCAGCTGGAGATCGACTCGTCCTACGTCGGCCTCATCCTGCCCGCGCAGCTCCTGCTGGGGCTGGGCATGGGCACGGCCTTCATGCCGGCCATGTCGCTCGCCACGCACGGCGTCGAGCCGCGCGACTCGGGCGTGGCCTCCGCGATGGTCAACACCTCGCAGCAGGTGGGCGGTGCGATCGGTACGGCGCTGCTGAACACCATCGCCGCGTCGGCCGCGACGGCGTACGCCACCTCCCACGCCGGGCTCGGTGCCACCGACCCGGAGCTGCTGAAGCTCCAGTCCATGGTGCACGGCTTCACCGGCGCCATCTGGTGGGCCGTCGGCATCCTGCTGGTGGCCGCCGCGATCGCGGTGACCTTCATCAACGCCGGCCGCCCCACCGCGGCCCCGGTGTCCGGCGGTGCCGGGTCGGGTGACGCCGACGGCGTCGAGGACGAGTTCAGGGTGCCGGTCGTCGCCCACTGACCGAGGGCGCCCACCGCCCGGGGGGAGCGGTGGTGCGCATGCGGTCGCGCCCCGGCTTCCTGCCCGGTTCCGATCCCCGATCGGGCCGGACAGGAAGCCGGGGCGCGACTGTTTTGTTCTTTGTTCCGGCGTTCCGTTTTTCGTTTCGGCGTTTCGGTCCGGCGTTTCGGTCCGGTGCTTCGTTCCGGTGTTTCGTTCCGGTGTTTCGTTCCGTGAGCAGGGGCTCAGCGCAGCCACGGCAGGTCTGCGTCCGTGTCCTCCGGCTGGAGCCCGGAGGCGACGACCTGCATGATCTCGCCCAACGAACGCACCTGCTCGGGCGTGAGCCGGTCGAACATCGCCTGGCGCACGGCACTGACGTGGCCCGGGGCGGACCGGCGCAGCATCTCGTGGCCCTCCTCCGTGAGGACCGCGTTCTGGCCGCGCTTGTCCGACGGGCAGTCCTCGCGGCGCACCCATCCGCTCTTCTCCAGCCGGGCGACGGCGTGCGAGAGCCGGGAGCGGGTGATCTTGGCGTTCCGGGCCAGCTCGGTCATCCGCATGCGGCGACGGGGGGCCTGGGAGAGCTGGACGAGCAGCCCGTAGTAGATGTGCGGCATGCCGGCGTCGCGCTGCAACTGGCGGTCGAGGTGATCCTCCATGAGCGTGGTGGCGTGGAGGTACGCACGCCAGACGCGCTGCTCTTCGTCGGAGAGCCAGCGGGGCTCGCCGGGGGATGCCGTGGTCATGTACTCCACTGTACGACCTTTTCTTGAAAGTTGAACTAGATAGAGCTAAGGTCTCGGGAGCGGGAAGCTTGAACTTTAAAGAATGCTTCCTCTCGAATGGACCACTAGAAGACTTACCTTGATCAGCAGCGGATGGGGAGTGCCATGACTGTCACCGCGGAGCGCATGCCCGCCCTCTACCTCTCCCACGGGGCCCCGCCGCTGGCCGACGACCCGGTCTGGCCCGGTGAGCTGGCCGCATGGTCCGCCGGGCTGCCCCGCCCCAGGGCGATCCTGATGGTCTCCGCCCACTGGGAGGAGGCCCCGCTCGCCCTCGGCGCGACGGAGACCGTCCCGCTCGTCCGCGACTTCTGGGGCTTCCCCGAGCACTACTACCGGGTCCAGTACGCCGCCCCCGGCGCCCCGGAACTCGCGGAGAACGTGCGCAAACTGCTGCGCGGCGCCGGTACGCCGGTCCAGGACATCCCGGACCGGGGGCTCGACCACGGGGCGTACGTCCCGCTGGTGGAGATGTTCCCGGACGCCGACATCCCGGTGCTCCAGATCTCCATGCCGACGCTGGATCCGCAGAAGCTGATGGACATCGGGCGCAGGCTCGCGCCGCTGCGCGACGAGGGCGTCCTGATCGTGGGCAGCGGCTTCTTCACCCACAACCTGGCCGCCCTGCGGCACGCGGGCGGCGTCCCCGGCTGGTCGGTGGAGTTCGACGACTGGGGGGACCGGGCGCTCCGGGCGCAGGACATCGACGCCCTGCTGGACTTCGAGCACAAGTCCCCGGCGGGCCGACTGGCCCACCCGCGCACCGAGCACTTCGCGCCGCTCTTCGTGACGCTCGGCGCCTCGGAGGGCGAGCTGGACCGGGGCCGCAGCGTCATCGACGGGTTCTGGATGGGGCTCGCGAAGCGGTCGGTGCAGTTCGGCTGAGCGCCGGTCGTACGGGTACGGGGAGGGGCGGGGAGAGGCGGAGAGGGACGAGGACGGCCGGTCGGGTCCGGGCGGGGCCGGCCGGTGGATTTCCGGGCCGGTGGCCGCGGGCGGTCACAGCGCCGGCGGGTTGAGTTCGATCGAGCGGAGTGCGGCGGCGAGGGCCGTCGCGTCCCCGACGTCCAGCGCGGTGTCGGTGAACTTGATGGTGTGGTCGTCGCCGTGCGCCGCCGCCCGTGCGAACAGCTCGTCGGCGGAGGCGTCCGCCGGTTC